>JAZUPS010000263.1:0-5826 GCA_045605305.1 Victivallaceae bacterium | reverse complement strand
AGACAAGAGAAGAACACAACTCCTTGGCTCACAGAACGACATGGCTACGATCCGACTTCCAGAGTGCTTGGGGAACGCCGATAATGCCGGATCGTATCAACGAGTGCATCTTGCGGATGATCGGGAAAAAGCGCATGTTGTGTGCGAGGTAGAGCTTTTTCCGGTTGCGCATGGCAGCGCGGCAAATATCAACGGCATCAGCCATGCCGAGAGCGATAGGCTTTTCCAGACAGACATCTTTCCCGGCATCCAATGCGGCAACAGCCATTTCCCGGTGAAGGAAGTCCGGGGTGACGATAAATACCGCATCCACGTCAGGATTTGCCAGGAGCATCCGGTAATCGGTATAAAATGCCGCTTGCGGAAAGCGTTCTTGAAATGTTTTTCCCGCTTCTGCATCAATGTCTGCCCCCGCGATAATTTCGTACCCTTCATCCGGACGATGATTTTCATCCAGGTAAACTCCCCCTCTTCCGGCGGTACCGATAATGCCGAATCTGGTTGGTTTCATGATTGCTGTTCTCCTTGGTTAAAATTTCCTTTGAAGTAAGTTATGTTAAAGTCAACATCTTTATTTTCTTCCGGATATTTGATAAATTGTTCCAAATCCATGATTTTTCTTCCGGTTCCGGGGAGGAGATCGCCGCGCTGGATCCTTGCTAAGAGATCGGCAACCGCACAGCGCACCTGCTCATCTGTATCGTGGACAAACACCGGCAGGGCAGGGGAGAGACGGAATCTTATATCGGAGTCTCCTCCCCCGAGCATTACTATATCCTGCGGGATCCGGATTCCGACAGCAGCAAATTCCCGGGAAAGTGCATAGGCGGTTTCATCTGATTGACAGTAGATGCCCTGAGGGAAACCATCAGGATCTTGTTGAAGCAATTCAATGATTTTCCGCGCCGGGGCATGGTAAAAGTTGTGGCTGCCTGACGGATTGGAAAATATCAGAGTGTCTCCGGTAATACCGTATTTACTCATGGCATCGACAAAGGCGCGATGGCAAATTTCCGGATTGGAAAAGCCGCAGGTCAAAACTTTCCGGCAGTTGTGGCGGTGGAAAAACTCTCCGATCCGATCCCAGTGTTCGTAATAAGTTATCCGGATATAATCGACTTGGGTTCCGGGCATTTCAAAGCTGGTATTTACAGAAGGCGGTGCCGATTTCAGCAGTTCCTGCAAAGCCGGGTACCAGTGGCTATCCGGATTGATTCCGGTGGAAACGATGATCAACCCTTCACCCCAGCGGTAAATTTTGGAAAGAAAATCAACCCGCTGTTCATCGGTCATATCGGTCATGATTTGGATCACAAGTTTGTAACCATGTTTGTAAAGTTCGGTTTTCAGCTTGATCATCAACTCCATATCGCAATGACGGTCGGCGCTTCCCAATACTCCGATGATGATTTTGTTTTTCTGAGTCCGGAATGATGATGCCATCGGATTTACTGTGTAATTCATCTTTCTGGCGGTTTCCCGGACTTTTTCCACCGTTTCCGGTTTGAATGAGTAACGTTTGCTCCCGGAAAGGATATTGGATACACAACTGATGGAAACCCCGCATGCCTTAGCAACATCTGATATTTTTACCCGCCCTGACATAGATTTCTCCCAATTTTTACTAAAACGTTTTAGTTTGTGATAAGAATTAATATACCTCAACAAAACAGTTTTACAAGCAGGAAGAAGATAATTTTTTAAAATTTTTGATAAAAGCTCTTGCGAAATATGAAAAACCGCAGTATCTTTATAAAAAAAGATGATCGCAAAAAAGGATAGTTTGAAATGAAGATGGTTTTTCCGGAGTATCCGGTGATAGATTGTCACATGCACCCGTATTTGAGCAGTGACCGTAATTTTACTTTTCAGGTGCCTGAAACTTATGAGGAATTTTTTTCAATTCAGGCAGCAGCGGGGATAAAACTTTCCTGCGGCTCATTCAATGAATTGGGAGCGGGCAAGGATGCCGAAAAGCTGGGCAAATGCAATGACAGAGTTCTGGATGTTTACCGGAAATATCCGGAAAGTTTCTATCCCGGGGTAAATGTTTCGCCGCTTCTGCCGGAATTTTCCTGTGCTGAAATGGAAAAATTTCACCGTCTCGGCTTGCGCTGGATCGGTGAATTGGCGTGGTATGTAATGGGATATGAAAAATACTCTTTACCGGGGATGAAAGCGATTTGTGATCTGGCTGAAGATCTCAATATGGTGATCAATCTTCACCCTTCATCACTGGATGATCTGGATGAGCTGCTGGGCAACTTCCCGAAGGTTGTTTTTGTGATAGCTCATCCGGAATCAGCATGGAGTATAATGTCAACTTATGAGTTGGCACAGAAACACCCCAATATGTATATCGACCTTTCCGGTTCCGGTCTTTTCCGCATGGGAATGTTGCGAAAAGGCATTGACATGCTGGGAAAAGAGCGTATTCTTTTCGGCACAGACTACCCGATCTGCAATCCGGCGATGAATGTTGCCGGAGTTATGTTTGAAAATCTTTCTGACAGCGAATGTCGGGCTGTTTTCAAGGATAATTTTCTGAACCTCACCGGATTCAAAATGGCTCATTCCTGCGGATAGAGAGGTTTTCCCTCTTTGAAAGAGAGGGGATTGGGGAGCTTCCTTTCTGTAACCAGCGGTTTACCGGTATTGCCGAAGGTTTCTTCCGGATAAATTTCCACTCGGCACACGCTGTCGGGGGTGATTTTTTCTGACGGGAGTTTGAAAATCAGCTGTTTTCCGGCAAAATCCTGCTTCCGGTAAAAGTCACTGATATAGCGTTCTTCGGCTTTGAGGATGTACCCGTTTTCAGTTTTTTCAAAGACTTTGATATTGTAGAAGTGGGTGAAATCTTCGTGTTCTGCAGGGTCGAAAATCAGATAAAGAAATCCGTAATCATAACGTATTACCGCCTTGGCATTATCGGGAAATTGCGGAGCTTTGCGTTCAGCTTTGCGCTGTGGGGTATATTTTGCCATTTCCGGGGAGTAAGGGATGGGGGAACTCCAAATCTGATCCGGCTTGATTTCCCGGTTATCGGCGATATTGTAACGGTGGATGTCGTAATGATCGGGATAGATTTCGATCATCATGACTCCGAGGACTTCCCGGGCAAAGGGGATGATCACACTGCAGTTATTGTAACAGCTTTCTTCCACGCAGCCATAAGCTAAAGTTGAGGTATTTACTGCGGTAAATTCCCCTTGCCAGATGCAACGCTCATCTTCCAGAGGACAATGAGTGTGGCCGGAAATGGAGACCACTTGCGGGTAGCGGTTGAAAAGTTCCCGCAACTCAGCTCTTCCGGATGAGTGGTAACTGCCGGTAACGGTATTTGCCGGGTGAAAGTGGGTGACCACGAAGACCGGTTTGTTTTTATCCCTGGCGACAGCGGCTTTTATTTCAGCTTCCAATTTTTCCAACATTTCACGGGAGTAGCCGTCCTCAAGGTTTATATCCTCTGAAAGAGCGATAAAATCGTATCCGCCAACTGTTTCCCGGAGCGGGTTTGCGTTTTTCTGCCCGATAAGGCGGCACATTTCCGAGTAGATAAATTGCGGATCTCTTTCCGTGCCGCGGGGAACCCAGTAATCGTGATTTCCGGCGCATCCAACATGGACGGGGAGGGGGGAGAAATATTTTTCCAGAAGTTCCCGGTAGAATTTGAAGGTCTCGAAATCGGTTCCGTCTGCTAAATCGCCAGCCATCAGGATGAGATCGGGTTTCATGGGAGCAAGGAACTGCAGGGCATTGTTGAGATTATTCATTCCCCAGTCACTCAAAGTCGGATAAGCCTGTGAGTCGCTGATAACGGCAACTTTCAAAGGTACGATATTTTTATTCATGGCAGTTCCTTTCACAAATGAAGTATATTTTGTATAATATACAACCTTTTCCGGAATCTTTCAATTAAAAAAAGAGTGAAGAGACAGAAACAGCCTCTTCTCCTTTTGGGGAAAACAAGTTTACGCCAGAGCGGAGAATTTGGTTTGACACTCTGGAAATATTGTAAGACGGTACCGTCTGTTTTAAGGGCATGTTTGCCGCCAGAGTCTTGCGGAAGCGGCAAAAAAATGGGGCTGACGTTTTCGCGCTCAGCCCCGGTATTGAACACCTGTTTGATTATTTTCCGGCTGCTTTGGCTGCCATCAGGCGCAGATCGGTTCGTTTGATTTTGCCGCTGGTGGTTTTGGGCAGGGAATCCACAAACTCAATGCGGCGGGGATATTTATAGGGCGCAGTATGGGTTTTGACATACTCCTGGATCTCTTTTTTCATTTCCTCGGTTCCGACAGTTCCGCGGGTCAGCACGATGTAGGCTTCCACCACCTGTCCGCGGATCTCATCCGGCGCACCCACCACGGCACACTCCAAAACATAGGGCATTTCCATAATCACACTTTCAATTTCAAATGGTCCGATACGGTAGCCGGAAGATTTGATAACATCATCCGTCCTGCCGACATACCAGTAATAACCATCTTCATCTCTCCACGCCGTATCTCCGGTATGGTACATCCCGTCGTGCCATGATTCGGCGGTTTTCTCTTCCGCCCGGTAATAACCCCGGAAAAGACCGCAGATCTGATCCGGTTCGGTTTTGACCACGATTTCACCGACCTCACCGTCTTTTACCGGATTGCCATCCGGATCGACCAGTTCAATGGGAAATGCAGGGGTGGGTTTACCCATTGAGCCGGGTTTCGGAGTCATGCCGAAAAGGTTGCCCAGCATGATGGGGCTTTCGGATTGACCGAAACCTTCCATCACCTTCAAGCCCGTAGCTTTGTAAAACTGCTGGAAAACTTCCGGATTGAGCGCTTCACCGGCTATACAGGCATGTTCAATGCTGGAAAGGTCATATTTGGAAAGATCTTCCCGGATGAAGAAGCGGTACATTGTCGGCGGCGCACAGAAGGTCGTAATATTGTGTTCCTTGAATAATCCCATGATGTCCGCCGCGTCAAAACGGTCAAAGTCATAGACAAAAACCGCACTCTCATTGAGCCACTGTCCGTAAATTTTTCCCCAGCTCGCTTTCGCCCAACCGGTATCGCTGATGGTGAAATGCAGTCCGTTGGGGTTGGTGCATTGCCACCAGCGGGCAGTCATGATGTGACCCAGCGGATAGGAGAAACTGTGTTCCACGATTTTCGGATAACCGGTCGTGCCGCTGGAAAAGAACATCAGCATCGGGTCAGTTGCCAGCAAGTCCGTGGGACGGGCAAAGGTGTCACCGTATTTGTCATATTCGGCGTTGAAGTCGTGCCAGTTTTCCCGTTGACCGTTGATGATGATTCTGGTTTCCAATTCCGGGCATTGGGCGGCGGCTTCATCCACAAAACGGGTGACATCTCCATCGGCGGTTGCCACGATGGCTTTTACTCCGGCTGATTGGAAGCGGTAGACGAAATCTTTGACCAGCAACTGATTGCTGGCGGGAATGGCGATCGCTCCGATACGGTGCAGGGCGTTGATCATGAACCAGTATTGGTAATGCCGTTTCATTACCAGCATGACCCGGTCACCTTTTTTGATTCCCAGATGGGTCAGGTAGTTGGCGGTGCGGCAGGATTCCAGAGCTATATCAAAGAAGGTGAAATCCTTGCGGATATGATCTTTGCCGACCCATGCCAGAGCCAGTTTATTGGGATATTTTACCGCCAGAGCATCGACAACGTCGTAGGCAAAATTGAAGTTTTCCGGATATTCAAAACGGCAGGAGACCAGCTGACCATTTTCATCAATGGTTTCTTTCATGAACTTCTGACAGAGCCGTTTTTCATTGGGGTTGACAATGTAGAAGTCGGAGGCCAAGCG
>JAZUPS010000262.1:0-2516 GCA_045605305.1 Victivallaceae bacterium | reverse complement strand
GGCACTGTGTATTTGAAAGCCTTTGAAATCACCAAAGGGACACCGCTTTCCGCCGCGAGGCTGAAAAATTCAACCAATAATGTTTCCGGCTGGTCGGATGATCCTCTGGAACAATTCTGTACCGGAATGTATTTTACCATTCACGAAGGAGAATGGGGGCAGTATTACGGAGCCAGATTTGAAGTATGGTTCAAACCCGACAACGGCGGAGCAGAGCGCAAGCTCTTTGAAAAGAATTATAAGATCCAAGGTTGGCAAAGATAGACGCAAGTTTGTTTACATCTGATGGCAGGAGAAATCCTGCCGCCTTTTTGCGTTTACGCACGGCGTGTCGCGGCGGTTGCGGCAAGGTTCGGCTGGAGTATCCGGTCGCCGTTACTTTGGCAAATTTGTTGCAAATAAAAAAAAATCGCAAATTGAAATTCATCTTGCCGATGCTATATTACATTGACGGTGTCTGATTTTTGAAATCTGCAATATCAACGGACTTTTATCGTGGAGTTGACCAATGATGAAACGGATTTTTTTGTTGGCAGGTGCGCTTGGCTGGGGCGTTTCCATATTGGGAGTGCTTCTGCCGTGGAGCGTTATGGATATTGTTTTGCAAAATATGGGAGCGGCATCTCCGATAACAGATGTGCAAGTGCAATACTGGTTCCGGATGGCAACAGGGGCATGGAGTATTATCGGCTTTTTGTATTTGATTGTTTTACTGAAACCGCAGAAATATAATAACCTCATTCCGTTGCTTGCCTGGGGAACTGTTTTTGAAGGTATTGTCTTGCTGATTCACGGTTTATATTTGAATTTGCCATTGTTCCCTTTTGCCGGAGATGTGGGATTCTGCCTGATCGTGGGCGGTGGACTGCTGTATACAAACAAGAGGTAACAAATGAAAACGTTTTTTACTGTTATGACATTGTGTACTGTTTTTTCTGCATTTGCGGCAGTTGATTGTCAGATGCTTTTGCCGGAAAAAGAACAAAAAGAGATTCTTTCCTTACGCCGGTATCCGCAAAGTACCAAACTCCGTCTTTGGGCTGCGGCAATCAAAGACGGTTATGCGGCTCTTGATAAAAAAGACTTAGATAATGCTATGCGGGAATTCAACCGAGCGTGGCGGTTCAATCCGGAAAATAAGGATGCTTATTGGGGCGCGGCAATCGTCATGGGATTATACTCCGGGAAGGCAAAGACAACTGCCGAATCTATGACTTTTATAAAAAAATCGTTACAGTTGTTTGAGCTCGCAAAAAAATATCTTTCGGGAAATGTCATCGAAAAAGAAAATTGGCAGTTGGACTATGCGGCATCTTGCTGCGCAGCAGGGAAACTTTTATTCCAATCAGATAAAGCCTCTGCCGAAAAATATTTTCTTGAAGCTGAAAAAATCTGGCTGCCGCTCCTGAAAAACCGCGATATGAAAAAGAAGCGTGATCTTATAGTTTACTACCGAACTTGCTGGCACTTGACCAAACTCTATCGCGACTGGGGTAAACAGGAATTATACAAAAAATATCTGAATATTTTGCCTGCGGAACTCCGGAAAAGATTGTAGATTTCTGTAAAATCAATCAAAGCGGCGGTACAGGAATCATGCCGGACAGGAAAAACGGTTCGCGATTTTTTATCGTTCCCCGCCATCCAATAAATTTTAAGGCGAAAATAATCCTGCAATAAAAAAAATCAATGAAGTAAGTGGAACAAAACCGTAACCACCGCCGTATATTTCCTCTTCCTTGATAACGATGTTGTTTTTGAACGTCAGTAAAGTATAATAATTCCCGTCAACAAGAAATTTTTTATAAGGCAAAATTCCCCATTTTTCAAATTTTGCCATATCCAAAGATCCGCCTCCCCAGGAGTTCCGCCCCAATATTTCATAGGGATGATCAAAATGATAATTACTTCCGGGAGGAATATAAATATAAATTTTTCCGGGAGATTTTTTCTGTTCTTTTGCAATAATTTCCACAATTTCATGTCTGCTTTTCCCGATGTAGGGAGAAGCACATCCCGAGAGAAAAAAAGTGCAGCTGATGCAAAAAAGAATGAATAAAAACTTTTTCAGCATTATTCTTTCCCTTCCGATATTTTCAGAAGCATCTGCTTGTAAGTTTCGTCCATCGGACGGGGCGTTTTGACCGGATACCAAATTTGATCGGCAAGGAAGTCGGCGATTTCAGGATTGTTGCGGGCAATGCCGTGAAACTCCAATATCACATCGGCAATATTTTTCCGTACTGCCGGACCGTAATCGGGAAAATTGCGGTGTTTCCAATATTTTTCGTAAGCTTTGGGATTTTTGTTTTTTGCCAGTTCTTTGAATTCTCTTTGCTTTTTTAAATGATGCTTTACCGCAGTGCAGTAGCGTCCAAACTGTTCGGCGTTGATGGGGATCATCGGGAAAGTGTAGCCGATGCGGATGTTATCTTTTTTCTGCGGTTTGTAGGGCTGAAAGACCAGTTCCAGATAGCGGTCATTTTTATATTTTCCCTGCTTGGGCTGCCACTGTT
>JAZUPS010000261.1:0-2087 GCA_045605305.1 Victivallaceae bacterium | reverse complement strand
GGTGTCGCCGGGAGTATTGAGGGAAAATTCCGACTTTCCCGAAAATTTTTCCGGATTTTTTAATATTTTCCTTGCTTTTTCAATTTTTTGGTGTAATTTACTATAGCCTTCCGGTATGTGGTATCGCTCTTTGAGTGTGCCACCCGTTATATCGGAAGTTTTTTTAATTCATCCAAATATGTCTTTATGTTGCGTATGCGGTCAAGTTGAAATCCTGCCATTTCGTTTTGCTTGACCTCGCTGTTTTTTACCATGCGAAGTGCTTCTTCTGCATTTGATGCTTTCGCAATGAATCCTTTGCTTTTATCTGTTTTCCCGCAACAGAAAGAATAAAAATGACCTTCTTTCGCCTTGAGTTTATAGCCTTCAGGAGTGATTATGTTGTCATTGAAAGCAAGTTTCTGCTGTTTTTTATCCGGCAATACTTGACAAGCCGGAAGAAAAGATATATATTAAGTGTCAAGATAGATTGCGGGTGTAGCAAAACGGTTATGCTCCAGCTTCCCAAGCTGGCGACGCCGGTTCGACTCCGGTCACCCGCTCCATTTTTTTCGAACGCATTGTCCACTGGAGGTTACTATGAAAAAACTGTTCTCTATCGCAACTGCGCTGCTGTTTTCTCTTCTCTTGCCCGGTTGTATCTCCACTGAAAAACTTCCATCTGAAGATATTGAAGTGCTGGAAAAATACGCTGATATCATTGCCATTCTCCGCAATGAGAAGCTCCCGGCAAACTCCAAAGAAAAATACGATGCCGCCCGGGAACTGGTCAAATATGTCGACCTCCACTTTACCCGGGAAACCAGAACTGTCAATAATCTCTTTTATCACCGGGATGCACAAGTCGATGGTCTTAATACCGAGACTCCGACCTTTACCTTTCTCTATCAATACCGGAACAACTACATCCGTATCCGCTTTTTTACCTGCCGCATGTTCATTACCCGGGTTGAAATATCCGAAAAATGAATGATGAATTTTTTATGGCGGAAGCTCTGCGCGAAGCAGAAGCCGCCGCGTCCGCAGGTGAAGTTCCCATTGGAGCTGTTGCTGTCAAAGACGGGATCATCTGCGCCCGCGCCCGCAACCGGGTCGAAGAACTTCACTCCGTATCTGCTCATGCAGAGTTTTTACTGCTTCATGAACTGGAAAAACTTTCCGGTGACTGGCGCATGAGCGATTACACCTTTTATGTTACCAAAGAACCCTGCCCCATGTGCGCCGGGATGTTGATCAATTCCCGGGTAAAACGGGTTGTTTTCGGCATCAGTGATCCTGCCGGTGGAGCCTTTGGAGGCGCCTTCAACCTCAATGACATCCCAGGTCTGCTCTGGCACTGTGAAGTCGCTTCCGGCGTATTGGCAGATGAATCGCTGGCACTTATCCGGAATTTTTTCCGTTCCCGCCGCAAGGAAAAGTAAATCTCAACTTGCTTTAAGCGGTAAACCGGGCTATATTATATAGATGTTTTGTTTTTTTAATTATCTCTAACTGAAAGTATATGATCATGGATGAACAAACCAAATCTATCGGAAAGCGGCTTCACGAAATCCGTACCATTCTGGAAATTCCCGCCTCCGAAATGGCTGAATTGACCGGCATGAGCGAAGCTCAATACCTCGCTCGGGAACGGGGAGAAGTAGATTGTCACTTCTCATTTCTCTACGATTGTGCCAAACGTTTCGGCGTTGACCTCAACTCCATCGTTACCGGACAGACCCCGAAACTGAGTAATTACACCCTTACCCGTTCCGGAGGCGGTGTCGCCATTGAACGCAGTCACGAATTCAAATACCACCAGCTTGCAACCGGATTCAAATCCCGCATGACAGAACCGCTGTTTGTGGTTGCCAAACCGCAGCGTCCCGGATTGCCCATTCCGCTTTCCACCCATCCCGGTCAGGAGTTTGACTACGTTCTCAAAGGCAAACTCAAAGTCCGTATCGGTGACAAAATTGAGATCCTTGCCGCCGGAGACAGCCTCTATTACGACAGTAACATCCCTCACGGCATGGTCGCTGTGGAGTGTGATGAGTGCGAATTTCTCGCCATTCCGATTCAGGGTGAAGCGAAAAAAGCTGAAGTTC
>JAZUPS010000260.1:0-8828 GCA_045605305.1 Victivallaceae bacterium | reverse complement strand
ACGTACCTCCTTCGTTGATGTGCTGTTAATGAAATTTGGCGTTTTCGTGTTGCTCATCAAAAGAGATACGAAGATCTGTAATATTTGATTTTAACTTTAATGCAGCTTCTCTATTCTGTCAATAATCTGCTTCTCCTGTTTTAACGGTACCGGACCATCCGGAACCTTCTGTAATATACACCTTGAATGATGAATTTCAATTAAAAAATCCATAATAGTTCCATTTTATCCATGAGATTAGTCAAAAGGTATAACGGGGAGCCGTTGTTGCGCTCTCCGTTATGAAATAAAGATAGACTTCCCCGGCTGCAATCGGAGCCTGGGAAGTCATGGCAGGTGAATATATGATTAAATGCAGGGGAACCGTTGTTGCGTTCCCCTGCATGGAATACCTTTTGATATATTGTGAGATGTTGCGGGGTGGAGCAGTTGTAGCGAGTCAGGTGAATAAAAAAATCGCCGCCGCCTTGCAAAATACGGGATCATGCAGTATGTTAGGCTATTGTTAGTTTATTGTTAGTCTATCTTGAGCTGACTGCTGCCGGGAAAGGGTTCCGGTGGTAAAAGAAATCCGCAACGCTTTCTTCGCTTAAAAAGTTGCAATTTCCTTAATTTGAGCGTAAAAAAAGGAACTTACGAATTGTAAGTTCCTGTTAGATCATGGTAGCGGGGGCTGGAATCGAACCAACGGCCTTCAGGTTATGAGCCTGACGAGCTACCACTGCTCCACCCCGCAACGTTATTTGCGTTATGTGTATAATATAGCACCGTGTCCAGATTTTTCAAGTTGATTTTTTATTTTTTACACTTTTTTGGTGCTGTTCCGCGAAAACTATGCTTATTTGATAATCACATTACGCCCGTCAAGCGTGACTTCAGCGCCTCCTTTGACCCTGCCTGTCCACACTTTGGCATACTTGTCTTTACCGACTGTTTCCACTATTAAAAACAGAAATTCAGACGGTACATCAGTCAGCAACCATCGTTGACAGCGGTTGGTTGCGGAGTAAAATGGTTTATTGCTGCCATACAGCAACTACTTAAGCTGATCAAAGAAATCTCTGCGGTATTTATTGCTTTCATTGAAAATGAGTTTAGCTTCATTCAGTAATTTTTGTGCAGCATCTGCACTCACTGAGCGGGCGACTATGCCTGCATATTTCATCTTTTTTAGATACTGCTCATCTAAATCCTTGACCTTATAGCGCAATTCTGCCATGCCATTCAAAATTTTTTCCGAATCATCAGAGAGAGTAAAGGCATAGAACATCCACTCTTTGCCTGCAAAACCATCATGGTATACAAGTAATTCTTTCTGTTTCTTTTTCCACCACTCTGCCAGAAGCTCATTGGCTTTTTTGATGTCTGAAGCATTAGGCTTTTTAGCTATATATTCTTTAAGCATGCTGTATGCTTCAAATCTGCCATTGTTATAATCTCGGATAATGGAATTGAGGGACATATTTTTTACTCGCAGATGCTCATCCAAGCGAGACTCCAAGTCATCGATTTGTGAAAATGGGTCTTGAGCGTTCGCAGTTCCCCATGTGCCGATGAGCGCAAAAAGCATAAGTACAGTACAAAAAATTCTTGATATTTTCATTTTTTATCTCCATTCTTTCAAGTAGCCGAGCCCGCCGCAAGTTGTACACCAACCAGCTCCTTTACCCCCGCAAGCATGGCAAATCTGTGTAACTAATACGCCTCTGGATTTGCTTTTTTCTTTATTTCGGCGGACTTTTTCTGCATCCCACTTTTTATTGATATTGGCAAGAATCGTATTGGCGTTTTTAGCATAGATGGAGTCTGAATAGGCTTGGGCGGCTTTTTGTGCAATTCTGACGATTCTTTCAGGATCTCTGCGGAAATCCCCTGCAAGCTGTACGATCAGATTGAGATCTTTTTTGACCTGCTGATTATATTCGTGGAACTCCTTCAGTTTGTGCAGTTCGGCTGTCTGCGGATGTTTGGGGTACATGGAAATCAGTTTTTCAAGATTGGCAATCTCTTTTGCGTGATCTTTTGATGATTTTGAATTTTTCAGCGCAGTCCAGACAGGGAGTTCCTTTTTTGCATTGGCAATGACCGAGTTCAGTTCAGTGAAATCAGATACAATATCCTTATACACCTCAAGCATTTTTTCGCCGTGGGATATTCTTGCACCTATCGGTTCGGTTTTCAGTTTTTCCATTTCCTGCGGGAAACTGTTTTCAAGCATTCCATTCAGTTTAGCGCCAAGTGCGGTGACTTTTTCTGTGATCAAGTCAAGTTTGGGGAATTGATTCTGTTGTTTGCGGAAAACAAGAACCGCTTCTGAAACCGACATTTGCATAATATTTTTCTCGTACTCTTCAAAGGTCGACAGCACCATTTTTTCCCATTTTTTGAAGCTGAGTTTTACTGTTGCAAACTTTTTGGAGCTGTAAAACTCTTTCAGTTCCGCAAGAGCCTGCAGGCGTTTGATAGGATCGGGTTCCTCTATTTCCTTGAGATCGGCATTGAATTTTCTCCGCACTTTACTGCTTTTGATGCGGACTATTTTTTCATACGCTTTGATTTCCTCAGAATACATCTGACGGCTTACAGGCTTGAGTTCTTCAGGTTTGAAAATGATCTGTTTGCCCTGATGCTTGAAAACCAGCCCTTCTTCGGTGGCTTTCACAAAAAATGCGTAACGGTACTCTTTGTTGTCGAGTGTCCAGATATTGTCTGAATAAAGTGTTTGCGGCATAAAGAGTGCCGCAAGAATCATCAAATATAGGTATTTCATATTAATTGCTCCTGTTTTTTATAATTGGTTATCGTTTCATTTTTTGTAAAAAATCCAACCTGTGGGAGCGCATTGCGGGATCATGCCCTTTTTCAAATACCAACTGAAGATTTTTCCTGATTGCCATTTTACACCTCATATTAAGTACAGCAGTTCTTGATATAAAAACAGGGCGTACATCAAAGTTTTAACACGAGGTACGCCAATACCCACAGCACAAACGATGAAGATACGCCCAAAAATCGGACGCATCCCCTTTGTTGATGTGCTGTCAATGAAATTTGGCGTTTTCGTGTTGCTCATCAAAAGAGATACGAAGATCTGTAATATTTAATTTTAACTTTAATGCAGCTTCTCTATTTCGTCAATAATCTGCTTCTCCTGTTTAACAGTACCGGACCATCCGGAACCACCTGTAATATACACCTTGAAAGATGAATTTCAATTAAAAATTCCATAATAATTCCATTTAATCCATGAGATTAGTCAAAAGGTATAACGGGGAGCCGTTGTTGCACTCCCCTGCATGGAATACCTTAATTGATTTTATTAATCTGTTGGGGCTCAGGGGAATAGTATGTTCCCTGACTCATCCGCCGGAGTATTCAAGAGACAGTAAGCCACAGCAGGTATACCGATACCATGCAAGCCGTGGAGTGGAGCTGCCAGTTGAGAATTTTAGGAATACTATGAATACTCAGTTGCTCAGCTCCGCCCATCGGCGTGGATGAGTCATAAAAAACCGGGTTGAAAATAAGATTGTTAATAAGTTGTAATTTCCCGGTAAAGTAATTGTATACTAAAATATGTTCACAAGTTTTCAACCGGTAATTATCATATTTATTAACGACTTTGTAAAGTTGTTTCAATATTGGTATTGAATATGTTACAAGAGTTGTTTACAATTTTTACTCACCTTTCTTATAATATATCAATTACTTTAAATATGTTCTTCTTATAGTCCCGTTGTCTCTTTTCGGGTACAGCTCCCCGGAAAAATCCGCAAATATACCATATAAATATACCTCTTTGAAAGAAAAAATCAATAAAAGAATTGAAAAATCAGCGTTGATGAGATCAAAGCGGCAGTTTGATCCGGCTCCGGTTGCTTTGCAACTCTACGCCGTGACAAGGGCGGCTGCTGAATAAGTAACCAGCCGAAAACGCTCCGCTTTAAGGTCTCAACGATGAATTTCAAGATTTTTTGAGGACTTTTGAAATTGCCTCCATTATCTTGTCTTGACTTTTCATGCAGTTGGATGTATATTTATAAAACGTAGAAGGCAAAGGTGTCACGAATACTGGCACCGGGTAATATCAAAAAAATAAATCAAAAAGGAGTTGGTGCAAATGATTAAGGTTGGCATCAATGGTTTCGGAAGAATCGGCCGTATGGTCTTCCGCGCAGCAATCGAAAACTTCAGCAATGATATTGAGATCGTCGGTATCAACGACCTGCTCGATCCTGACTATCTGGCTTACATGCTGAAATACGACTCAGTTCACGGTATTTTCAACCACGACATCAAAGTCGATGGCAATACCCTGATCGTCGACGGCAAATCCATCCGCCTGACCGCTGAAATGGATCCTGCCAATTTGAAATGGAACGAAGTCGGCGCTGAAATCGTCGTCGAATCCACCGGTCTCTTCCTCGAAGATGCCAAAGCCCGCAAACACATCGAAGCCGGCGCCAAAAAAGTCATCATGTCTGCTCCTTCCAAAGACGCCACCCCGATGTTCGTCTATGGTGTCAACGACAAAACCTATGCCGGTCAGGACATCATCTCCAACGCCAGCTGCACCACCAACTGCCTGGCTCCGATCAGCAAAGTTCTGAACGACAAATTCGGTATCAAACGCGGCTTGATGACCACCATCCACGCTGCTACCGCCACTCAGAAAACCGTTGACGGTCCCTCCAAGAAAGATTGGCGCGGCGGCCGTGGTATTCTCGAGAACATGATCCCCTCCAGCACCGGCGCTGCCAAAGCTGTTGGTAAAGTTCTCCCCGAATTGAACGGCAAACTTACCGGTATGTCTGTCCGCGTTCCCACCAGCGACGTCTCCTTCGTTGACCTGACCGTTGAACTGAACAACGAAGCCAGCTACGAAGAGATCTGCGCCGCCATGAAAGAGGCCAGCGAAGGCGAACTCAAAGGCATTCTCGGTTACACCGACGAAGCGGTCGTCTCCACCGACTTCCGTGATGATGCCCGTACCTCCATCTTCGACGTCAAAGCCGGTATCCAGCTCGACAAAACCTTTGTCAAAGTCTGCGCCTGGTATGACAACGAATGGGGTTACAGCAACAAAGTTCTGGAAATGGCTCGCGTCATCGCCAAGTAACTTGATCGTCTGTTAAAGACTATCCCGAAAGGGCGGGCAGCAAAACGCCCGCCCTTTTTTGTTCAAAAACTGTTTATATTTACAGGAAAAGAAGAAAATGGATAAAAAAACTCTGAAAGATATCGAGCTGAAGGGCAAGAAAGTTGTTATGCGCGTTGACTTCAACGTGCCGGTCAAAGAGGGCGTTATCAAAGATGATACCCGTATCAAAGGTGCTTTGGCATCCATCAACTACGTTTTGGATAATGGCGGCAGTCTGATCCTGATGAGCCATATGGGCCGTCCGGATGAAAAAGGTATCACCGGTGATACCACCATGAAGATCGTTGCTGATTACCTGAGCAAAATGATCGGCAAAGAGGTCAAATTTGCTGAAGATTGCGGCGCTGCTGATGAGGCGGCTGCGGCTGTGAAACCGGGTGAGATCCTGATGCTGGAAAATACCCGTTATCACAAAGAAGAGCAGGCTAAACTGAAACAGAAAGACGGTCAGAGCGATGAAGAATTCAAAGCGGCGAAAGCGGCTTTGAAAGAACAGCAGAAAGAGCTTGCCAAAAAGCTGGCTTCTTACGGCGATGTTTACTGCAACGATGCTTTCGGTACTGCTCACCGCGCCCATGCTTCCACTGCGGTCATCACCAAATACATGAATGGACCCTGTGTTGCCGGATTCCTGATGGAAAAAGAGATCGCCTATCTTGGCAGTGCAGTGGAAAATCCGGTTCGTCCCTTTGTGGCGATCCTCGGTGGAGCGAAAGTTTCTGATAAGCTGGCGGTTGTGCGCAACTTGCTGACCAAAGTTGATACTCTGATCATCGGCGGCGGGATGGCTTACACCTTCCTTGCGGCTCAGGGTCACAAGATCGGTAACTCTCTCTGCGAAGCCGATCAGATGGATTATGCCCGTGAGATGATTGCTGAGGCGGAAAAACGCGGTGTCAAACTGCTGCTGCCCATCGACAGCATTGAAGCTGATAAATTCGATCCCGAAGCCAATACCAAAGTTGTCGGTCTGGATGTGGATGATAACTGGATGGGTCTGGATATTGGTCCGGAAACGGTCAAACTCTACGCAGATGCCATCAAGAGCGCCAAAACTGTGGTCTGGAATGGACCGATGGGCTGCTTTGAAATGGAAAAATTCAGCAAAGGTACCTTTGGTGTCTGCGATGCTGTGGCGGAAGTCAAAGCCAATGGCGGAATTTCCATCATCGGCGGCGGAGACAGTGTTGCGGCGGTGAAAAAGTCCGGTCTGGCGGACAAAATGAGCCACATTTCCACCGGCGGCGGTGCTTCTCTGGAATTTCTGGAAGGCAAAGAACTTCCCGGCGTGGCTGCCCTTAACTGATCATAATAATCAGTTTATAAATTGTAAAAACGGAATTGCTGCATTTGCAGTGATTCCGTTTTTTCAGCTCTGTTTCCCGGCGGCAAACGTGCCGCCCCTTCGCAGGGGTTTGATGTCGCGGCGGCAAACGTGCCCCTCCGGTGAAACTGCCTCCTCCGTTGTCGTCGGCAGGGAGTAAAGAAATACCCCCAATGGTGTTACTCCACTGAGTTTTGCCAAGCTTTTGCCAAAAGCGTCGATCAAGCCCCAGCGACTTGTCCCGCCGTAGCCTTGTGCGAAGGCGGAAGCCGGGGCGCGACTTCAAACCCCTGCGAAGGGGCGGCAAACGTGCCGCTCCGGGGAAACTGCCCTTCGCTTTCGCTGGGGGCAGGAAGGGGTACTGTGAACTGCTGTTACTCCAAACTCTGCATACAATGCGTGGAATCTGACAGGTATTTACCGGGATCAATATTCTGAGATCAGCCGCATGGTGAAAGAAATTGTATCCGGCGGCAGCTGGGGAACGCGGGTAAAGTTGCGGATAAGATCCTCGGCGGAGCGGTTGACCGCCTGATTGGGACTGCGGCGGATTATCCGGCAGCTGACCGTGCCGTTTTTATTGACCGTAACGGAGATCTCCACGGCGCTTTCTGCGGAAACAAAGACTCCGGCAGGCGGACGCCACTTTTCAGAGATGATCTTGGATAACTGTTCGATATACGCCCCACTCTTGCCGGTTGCACCTCCGGCGGGGGTTCTGCCGTCAACTTCACCGATCTTCTGACCGCGGTCACGTTTGCCGATCTTGACATTTTTATTGTAATTTTTTCCACCGGGAGCAGTTGCCGGTTTATTGGGATCCCAGTTGTCCCATTTTTTGTCATGGTAAACGCTTTCAGCGGCTTTTTTCCGCCGTTCCGCCTCCTGCTTTTTCCGGAGAGCTTCTCTGCGTTTGCGTTCAGCTTCGTTGCGGCGTTTGAGTTCAAGCTCTTTTTTCTTGCGCTCAAGCTCTTTTTTCCGCTTGCGTTCCTGTTCCAGTTTCCGCTTGCGTTCCTGCTCCAGTTTCTTCTTCTTCTGGGCTTCCAGTTTCCGCTTCAATTCCTGAGCTTTGCGCTGCTCTTCGGCGCGTTTTTTCTGGAACTCCATCTTCTTTTTCAGCAACGCCTGCTCTTCGGCTTTCTGCTGATCGATCTTCTGCTGATCGACAGGAACCGGTTGCGGTTCAGGTTCCGGTTCAGGCTGGGGTTCAGGTTCCGGCTCCGGTTCCGGTTCAGGCTGCGGTTCAGGCTCCGGCGGCGGGACATTGGCATTTGGGTTGGGGCGGATACGCTCCGGCTCACCGAGTTCGGGGGCGTGGGAAGGCTCAAAGCCGCCCAATTTCACCTTGAAAGGAATATCATCATCCTTGTGCAGTTCCTTTTGCAGCATGTAGCATCCGGCAGGACCGAAAACGGCGATGAAATGCACCGCCAGGATCGTGCCGAAAAGAATGAAACGTTTTCCGGATGCTTTGAAATCCATATTACTTCTTTGACTCCGCCTGAGTTACCAGTGTGGCATTTTCAAAACCGCAGTTGCGGACAAGGGCAAGCAATTCGATGACACTTTTGTAGGAGCGCTCCCCGTCACCGCGCACCAGCAGTTCCGGTTTGGGGTCTTGAGATGCCATTGAACGGAGTTTCACCCGCAGATCCTCTTCAGAGATCATCTCCCGGTTGAGCATAAAAGTGCCATCTTTGGTCAACTCCACGGTGACCAGATTCTCCTGAGGCAGTGAACCGCTGTTCATTTCCGGAGTTTTGACACTTGTGCCGTACTCCATAAGCGGCATGGTGATCATAAAAGCGATCAGAAGCAGAAAAACCAGATCGAGCAGCGGAGTGACGTTGATCTGGTCAATGGCTGCCATTTGCGGACGGTTTCGGCGGCGGCGGCGACGCATGATTTTCAGCTCCTTTCCCTCAATCAGTTATCAGCCGGTTCTTTTTTAGCGGCTTTGTCAAGTTTGAGCTGGGCAAGCTGGATACTTACCATGAATTGCTCGGTAAAGTTGTCCATCATCACCGTCAGCTGCCGCAAATCGTTGTTGAGCAGGTTGTAACCCACCAGAGAGGGAATGGCGACCACCAATCCGGCAACTGTCGTCAAAAGCGCACCTGCCACACCGGGAGCAAGGGCGGTAAAGTCGCTCTTTCCCGCTACGGCAATACCGCAGAACGCCATCATGACCCCCCAGACGGTACCGAAAAGTCCGAGGAAGGGACTGAGACTTACCAGAGTGGCAAGCATACCGATGCGGGTTTCCAGCTCCTGAAGCTGACTGGAAACCTCCCTTTCCAGAACCGCTTCAATGGCATTGTACTGGGCTTCAGAGAGTTTGCA
>JAZUPS010000259.1:0-2262 GCA_045605305.1 Victivallaceae bacterium | reverse complement strand
ATGCAATGTACGGACTGATCCTTGATACAGAAATCAACGATTGGCGGGTATCTTCCGGAATTATGACAGAAATTTTACACTGGTTGATCCGGGAATATCCTGAATATACCTTAACTCCGGAAGCATTGTCAAATCTTAACTTTTCCCGCAGTCGTATAGGGTATGAATGTGATCGTATTCAAAATGGTTTGGCAAGAGCCTTGATCCGGTCTGTCCGGAAAGTCGGCAACGGCAAATGCTATCTTGGCAAATATAATCCGTCTGGGAATGAACTTTCCGGTTTACAGGAGTATCGTTTGGGAAAGATACCGAACTTTGCCTGTGATTTCGTTTTGCCGGAATTTGATCGTAAAATCAATCACCTCTTGATCCATTACTATGAAAAACGGGAATATACGGATGTGAAGAAACTTATTGATCTGATTCCCCAAACAAACGGATTTTTTGTATATTGGAGCTGAAAAAGGAGAGTTGAAAATGATTGATACAGCTAAACTTCGCTGGGGACTGCGACCTGTGGAACAAGCCGATCATCTCGCCATCTGGGGAACAAGAGCAACTTTTGCAGAAGGAGAACTCTATTTTATGCCGGATCGGCAGGAGCATATTGGCGACATTGTTCCGGTAAATACTTTGGTAAACTGGATCAATGATACCGCATTGCCTGCTTTGAAACAGCACATCAAAGAAACAAATTGGAGCAATGACTTCAAAGAAGCTTACACTCTTAACGATAATCTGTTTACGCTGAAAGCCTCTCCCAATGGCAGTTATGGTTATATGTATCTGACCGCCACCTTGCAGGGGACAGATACACTTCCGGCAGGAAAGTGGTCCGGCAAAACTATTCCGAAAATCGGCGACACCATCACGGCAAAAATCAATAATCTCGGCAAATGTTATGTGTTGGGATATTTGCTTCAGGATGAATGGATTTCCATCATCGTCAAACAATTAAATCCTCCGGAATGGTTCATCAATCAGAATGGAAAATCCGCATTGGCAACACTTTTCGGAGCAGAGATAGAGTAAAAACACACTCAAATCGTCAGATGTTTTCCAAGCAGAAAATCAAACAAACTGATGATTTTTATACCTTCGCAATCATCTGAATAAACTTTTTCCAGAGAAATGATAAATTTAGGATAATTATCATTGATTGCCAGAAGCGAACGCACTTCCCGTTCAAAGGTTTTAGAATCATTACAGGAGTTTGTTACTTGGAAGTAAAAAGTTTCAGAAGCGTTTTCTGCGACAAAATCAACTTCATAAGAACTCACATCTCCAACATAGACTTTGTCAAATTTTCTGCATAATTCCACATAGACGAGATTCTCTATCATTTGAGAAATATCACCGGCACGGAATCCGCATTTTACATGCCGTAATCCCAGGTCGGCAGCATAATATTTGCTGTTGATGTCCAGAATTTTCTTTCCTTTGATGTCATAACGGGCAACTTTGGAAAAAAGTTGTGCATCTTCCAATGCAGACATATAGTTGATAACGGATTGCACATTGGCATTGATCCGCTGACTTTTCAAATAGCTTGCAATACTGTTTGCTGTGATCGGATTTCCGATGTTGCTGTATGCAAATTCACAGATTGAATCAAAAAGTGCTGCATTACGGAAACCTTTTCTTCTGATGATGTCCTTCAAAACGATTGAATCATGAAGACTGCTTAAAAAAGGGAAAACGGTATCATCAGCGAGAGTATCCAGCATACGTAATCCGGGCATACCACCATAACGCAGATATTTTTTGAACATCTCGTCCTGTTCTTCATATTCCGGATAAAAATATTGAAATTCAGCCAAAGAAAGCGGGAACACCGGAAATTCCACATATCTGCCGGTCAACTTTGTTGAAAGTTCACCGGAAAACATAGTTGAATTTGAACCGGTAATTACAACATCATACCTTTCCGGTTTACCTGACCACGAAGCAACAACTCTCTCCCATTGGTCAATATCCTGAATCTCATCTACAAAAACATGAATTTTTCCTGTAATGTTTTGGGATTTTTCCTCCACATAATTATTCAAATCTTTGTAATCTCTGATAAAATCAAATTCCAACGACTCTTTATCTATGTATATGATATTGGATTGCTGAACACCGTTTTCGCCGAGTAGTTCAATCAATTGACGGACAAAAACACTCTTGCCGACCCGTCGCAAACCGGTTATTGCCTTTACGATACCTTTACCCAGAAATGGCTTGATCTTATCCAAATAGTATTGACGTCTTACCATAATG
>JAZUPS010000258.1:0-2192 GCA_045605305.1 Victivallaceae bacterium | reverse complement strand
ATAATATAACCTTGCTCAAAAAAAATACAAGCTGCTCCCCTTCCCGACAGTGTAAAATCAGAAATAGTTGCTTTTCACGCAAATTACTCAATTGGAATTTTCTCACGATATATTATATTGGAATGAAGAAGAGGAGCATGGATCGGTTTTCAAACCGCAAGTTTCTTTTACTGTTGTTGAGCATATTTCATGGGTTGCTCCGGTAAAGAACGGAATGAAAGATCCATTAAAAAGAGGAGAATTTGTTATGAAAATGACAATCGCGGATTGGCCGGTGCTGTTCGTTTCCGGCGAATTTTCTGCCGGCAGCAACGAAGGACACCGGCTGCGGGAATTGTTGGATGAACTCAGAAAAATCGATGCTTGCAATGTTATTTCTGCCACAAGCTATGAAGATGCTCTTGAAATATTTACCAGTCGTGCCGATATCGGATGCGTGGTCGTAGACTGGGATTTGGAGTTTGAGCAGAACAATGAAAAAATGACTCCGGAAATTCTGCTCGACGGCATCCGGAAGCGGAACACCAAAATTCCGGTCATTCTGCTGACCGATCATCTGGAAACCGAAAATCTTTCCCGGGAAGTTCTAAAGCAAATCAATGACTGCCTGTGGAAAACTGCTGATACCGTCGAATTTATCGCCGGAAGAATAGCCAATTGGGTAAAAAGTTATTCCGAAAATGTCGTTCCGGAATTTTTCGGAAAACTTGTAGAGTATTCAGAACGTTACAAATATGCCTGGCACACTCCGGGACATCTGGGAGGACAGGGTTTTCTTCGCGCTCCCGCCGGAGTGGCGATGTTCAAGTTTTTCGGAGAAAACACTTTTCGCAGTGACCTTTCCATTTCCGTTCCCGAACTCGGCTCCCTGCTTGATCACGAAGGTGCCGCCGGAGATGCGGAACGCAATTCTGCTGCTGTTTTCGGCGCAGACCAAACCTATTATGTATTGAATGGGACCAGTACGGTCAATCAAATTATTTGGAGAAGTCAGGTTTTATCCGGAGATATCGCTCTGGTCGACCGCAACTGTCATAAGTCACTCAATTACGCTATGGTCATTACCGGAGCGACTCCGGTTTACATGATCCCCCGCCGCAATGCCAGAGGAATCATCGGACCGGTTCGACGGACGGAATTTTCAGCAGATTCAATCAAAAAACGGATCGACGCTCACCCTCTGATCAAAGACAAAAATAAAGAAACGCATATCCGGATGAGTGCTTTGACCAATTCCACTTACGACGGAGTATGCTACAATGCCAAAGCTATTCTGGAAAAGTATGCCGGAGATGAAACTATTGAAAATTTCCACTTTGACGAAGCATGGTATGCCTATGCCCACTTTCATCCGGTCTATGCCGGACACTACGGAATGGCTGTGAAAGATTGCCGTCATCCGGTATTCTGTTCTCAATCAACCCACAAACTTCTGACCGCATTTTCCCAGGCTTCAATGCTCCACATACGCAACGGTTCACAACGGGCAATCGATCCGGTACTTTTCAATGAATCATATATGATGCATGGTTCGACTTCCCCCCAGTACAGCATGATCGCTTCGCTGGATGTCGCCACCCAGATGATGGCTGACAACGGAGAAACCATCCTCGGTGACATTATCCGCGAAGCGATCCAACTGCGCCGTAAAATAGCCGGATTGGAACGGGATTCCCGACGGAACGGCGATTGGTTTTTCGGTATGTGGCAGCCGCACACCGTGAAATACCATGGCGGCACGGTGGATTTTGCAGACTGTCCGACCGATTATCTGATGGAAAATCAGACTCCATGGGTTCTCAATGACCGGGATAAATGGCATGGTTTTGAAGATATTGAAGATGATTATGTGATGCTCGACCCCATCAAACTTACGATCCTGACTCCCGGCATTGATGATAATGGTACTTTGCTTCCAAATGGCGGTATTCCGGCAGCGCCCGTCAGTAATTTTCTTATCAAACACAATATTGTCTGTGAAAAATCGGATTATTATTCCTTCTTGCTGCTGAACTCACTCGGAACGACCAGAGCGAAACAGGGATCTTTGCTGGCAGCCCTTTTGGAGTTCAAGAAACTTTATGATTCAGACACGCCCCTTGAAGCAGTATTTCCTGATCTGGTAAAAGCTCATCCCGAACGCTACAAAAGTGAAACGTTAAAATCCCATTGTGAATCCATGCATCGTTACT
>JAZUPS010000257.1:0-22926 GCA_045605305.1 Victivallaceae bacterium | reverse complement strand
TCTACCAGTTTGAAAGGTCTTTGTCCGTTTCATCAGGAAAAGACCCCCTCATTTCATGTAGATACGGCGCGGCAGAGTTTTCACTGCTTCGGCTGCGGCAAAGGCGGAGATGTTTTCCGCTTCTTTATGGATAAAGAGAATTTGGATTTCGTTAATGCGGCTCAGATACTTGCATCCCGTTGCGGTGTATTGATCCCGGAAAAGCACGATCCCTCCGGCGGCAATCAAATCAGCCGGAATGAAAGAGAACGGCTTTTTGCAATAAATGCGGAATTCAGCAACTTTTTCTGCCGTTACTTGCGGGATAACCCCCATTCTCCGGCGGCGGAGTATTTGCAAAAACGCAACATTCCCCGGAATATTGCCGACAAATTCCGCATTGGAGCGGTGCCGGACAGCTGGACAGCCTGCCGGGATTACGGCAGAAACCTCGGTTTTTCCGATGCCGACATGATCACAGCCGGTATCCTGCGCCGCAAGGAGGATACCGGAAACGTCTATGATCAATTCAAAGGACGTCTTGCTTTCACTATCGAAAATGAGCATGGAAAGCCTGTGGGCTTCAGCGCCCGCTCTCTCGAACCCAAACCGCTGGATGGTAGAAAATATGTCAACACCCCGGAAACCCCGGTATTCCGCAAAGGACATTTACTCTACGCCCTGCCCCATGCCCGCCAGGGGATCGGCAGACATAAAATGGCAATTTTGTGTGAAGGTCAGTTGGATGCCATTGCCTTTCACCGGGCAGGATTTGATTGTGCAGTAGCACCGCTTGGAACAGCGTTCACGCCGGATCAGGCAAAGGTCATCCGTCGCTACTCCCAGAATTTGATTCTGGCATTTGACTCCGATTCCGCTGGCAAAAAAGCGGTATTGCGGGCAGCGGAAATACTTTTGCCGCTTTCGGTTGATTTGCGGGTGTTGCGAATTCCCGGCGGGAAAGACCCGGATGAATTATTCTCTCAGGGCGGCAGTGAAGCTATAAGTGCCGCCTTGAGTAATGCTGTGAACTGGCTGGATGTTCTCAAAGAAACTCTGCCGGAAAAATTCGATCTTTCTTCACCGGTCGGCCGCAGTCAGGCAGCGGCATATACTGCATCATTTTTGAAATCCCTCACCAATCAGGTGGAGTTGGAGGTTTACACTAAAAGTGCAGCGCAAATGCTCGGGATAAGTGAAACTGCCATGCAAATGGAGCTATCCGGAGCAATCAGCAACCGTCGTCCGGTTCCGGCATCTGCCCCTGTACAGCAATCTGCGCCGGAAAAGAAAAAATCCACTCCGGCAGATGCAGCATTGACCGTACTGCTTGATCTTGCGCTGAATGATGCCAATGCCGGCAGAGCGATGGCAGAAGCGATTCCTCCGGAATATATTCCCGGTGACACCGTTTTGGAAAAGGCATTGAATACTGCTATCAATGCCGCATTGAATGATGAAATGGATGGTTTACGGGATGAATTACATAATCTTCTGATCACTTCCCCCTGCTCAAAAGTCAGTGAGGTGCTTGCCCGCCCTTCTTTCTACCGGGAAAGCATACGTTCACGGGCATTGGAAGATGCCATTGCGGAATTGCTTGCCCAAAAACGCAAAGAGAGCGAGGATGAATTGCTGAATAAAATGCGCGGCAGTCTCAGTGATGAAGAACAAATGAAAATTTTAATGCAACTGCAAAATACAACCAGAAAGGAATCCTGTTTATGAAACACTTTTTATTAGCGTTGCCTGCAGCATTGCTCCTTGCCGGATGTACCTCATCCAATCCGGAAAATGAGATGCCGCAGTATAAAATGGCAATGGGGGTGCCGGATGGGAAAATCAACTACAAGCCGATTCCCACGAAAGATCTCTCTTTTGCCATGATCAGCAAATGCGATGTCAATGCGGGGAAAAAATGTGAATTGGTTTTCGCACTTTCAAATAAAGGGATGAAAGAAATCTCCATTCCGGAATGGTACAGCAATGAGCCGGATAATGTGATCGTCAGCGTTCAGCCCTGGCTTCCCGGTATGACACAGCCGGATCCGGAAAACTGGACAGAATTGAGCTTTGATTTAAAAAAGCCGGTTCTCCATTATCCATTGACACTTCTGCCGGGCAATCAGGCATTGGTCAGCAAATCTCTTGATTTCATAGATAAATTGGCTGTTTCTCCGGGTAAAATGCGTCGTTTTTTCATCCGGGCAAAGCTTAACTTGAAATCAGCTCCGCTTCTGAGCGAAGTTTATGTTTTACAGGTTTTCCCTAAAAATGCAATAATTGGAGGCAAGTAAAAATGAAAAAATTATTATTGTTATCACTCCTTGCATGTGTGATAAGTGCAACCGCCGCCGATGTATTCCGACCGCGGCTGCAAATCAGAAAAGTCAAAAACCTCACCATGGAAAACGGCATTGATCATCCGGCATGGAAAGAGGTTCAAGGCTATGAATTCATGCTGCTGGTGTACGGCACACTGCAAATGTACCACCGCCCTCAGGAACCGGCGACGGTCAAGTATCTCTATGATGATAAAAACTTGTATGTTCTGGCAGATTTGACCGACTCTGACATTATGACCACTGCCACAAAAGATGGAGATCACCACTATTTGCAGGGAGATTTGCTGGAAATTTTCATCAAACCGGCAAATGCGAACTACTACTGGGAGATATACGGCACGCCGAATAAACTTAATACCAGATTCTTTTTCGGTTCCCGTTCCACAGTTGGTTTGCCCTCCGGCTTCAAACATCAGGATGTAAAAATTCAGGTTGCGGTAAAAATCGACGGCACCTTAAATGATCCGACAGACCGGGACAAATCCTGCAAAATGCTGGTGGCGATCCCGATTGCGGAATTGAATCGTCCTCATCTGACCAAGAGTCATCCGGCTGGAACCGTTCCCTTTGCTCCCGGCGAAGAGTGGAGAATCCAGACAGCACGTTACAACTACAGCTGTCACATGAATGCGTTGGAATTATCCAGCTTCCCCCAAACCAGCAATGGCTATCACTCGCTGGAATATTTTGCCGAAGTTGAATTGCTCAAATAATATATATTGAAAGGAAAAATCATCATGAAAAACACCATTTTCACCCTCGCTGTCTGTGCTTTAACCATTACCGGTGCTGTTGCCGCAGAATTTGTCCGCCCGCAACTGGTTTGCGGCAAAGATGCACAGTTCTTCAGAAAGGCAGCCAAACTGCCGGAAGATTTCAATCGTAAACCCACTGAAGAAACCTCTGTCAAAGCAGATTGCGACAAAAATAATCTCTATTTCTCCATCAGCATGGCGGATGATGATACTCTGACAGAAGCGAAAATGGATCAGACCCAGCTGCGTTCATGCGGAGACTGTATCCAAATCTTCCTCAAAGCGGAAAAAGAGACCTGGCTCTGGGAATTTCAAATATCTCCCAACGGTAAAAAAAGTTGCTTCTTTCACTATGGTGCCGGAAGAATGTTTTATCCTGAAGACGGTAGTACTTTCCCGGATTTTAAGGTAAAAAACACGCTTGCCAAAGGAAAATGGGATCTGGAAATCGCCATTCCCCTCGCGATTTTCCGGGAGAAAGGTTTGAAATTCAGCAAAGATGAAAAGTGGACTTTTATGATCGTGCGCCACAACTACTCCAGATTCCACAACGAGCGGGAAACTTCCAGTTATCCCCAGACGATCGGCGGCGCCTCCAATCCGCAATTCTTTGGAGAATTGGTGTTGAAATAAGTTCAATTCAAGCGAAAAAGGGTCAATAATTCAGCGGCATTTGATCCGCTGATATAATCCCCTGTATTTACAGCGGCCAGTTCTGCGGCAATATCAGCATAGCGCGGAACTGAGCCGTTGATTTTTTCTGCCAGCTCACTTACCGGACGCGTACCGAAAAAATCACCGGTAAAACAGGTGTCGCAGATCCGGTTGTCTCGGACATTGAAAGAGACCATCACACTGCCGCAGGCAAAACGTGCCTTGCGGGTGTAATTGTATTCCGTAAGCGAACCGAAGTTCCATTCCCAGGTACGATATTTTTCGTTTGCCAGTTTTTCTGCGGCAATGATCAAATCCTCCGGGATTGGAGAAACGGCAGTTTCATTCAACCCGGTGAGCAAACCATCGGTCAGGCGGGAAATAAAATAATCAACACTCCAATCCGGCAGATACTCCCGCAAATTGGCAACTCTGGCACGGATGGATTTTATTCCCTTCGCCCGGATTTTCTCTTCATCCGGAGTCAGAACCTGTGAAAGAATACTCAAGTCGGTATCAAAAAGCAGCGTTCCGTGGAAGAGTGTCCGTCTGGCAAGTACGCTTTTGGCACTGCCGGAAATTTTTCTTCCATCCACAAGAATATCGTTGCGCCCTTTGAACTCTGCCGGTATACCGAATTTATGCAAAACGTCAATGATGATTTGGGCATGGCGGGCAAAAGCATCACTCTCGAAAAGCCGGTCATTGGCGGCAATAGTGTAATTTATGTTGCCGAGATCATGATAGACTGCCCCTCCCCCGGTGATCCGCCGGACGACCCGGATTCCCCGGTCACGAACCGCATCGGCATTGATTTCCGATTCCGTATTTTGATTTCTTCCGACAATGATTGCCGGAGCGTTGCGCCAGAGCATGACAGCCTCATGGGGATAATCAGAAGCGATCAACTCCTCCAATGCCAGATTGAAAGCGGGATCAGTGGAACTATTTACCAACAGCTTCATAAGACCTCTATAAAAAAAATGCCGCCGGGAGATTTTCCGGCGGCAACACACCAATATTTGTATTACATCGCCATGAAAGAGAAGACCAGAGCAAAAATTGCACAGGTTTCAACCACGCCGAGTACGATCAGGTAGTTGGCAAAACCTTTGCCGGTCTCTGCGAAGGAGATACAGCCATTGGCACCGCAACGTCCCTGATAGATGGCAGAGGCCATCTGAGCGATACCGCCCAGCAAGCCCATGCAGACATAGGCGAGAGCGGATTCCGGCTTGTCAATAATATTCTGTTTGGAAAGCACCATCATCAACATGGCATAAATTGTCTGAGAAAGCGGCGCACCTACCATCGCAATCAGCAAAAACGGCGCAGCTTTACCCTGCTGATAACATTTTTTCCACGCTCCGATAGCCGCCGCACCGGCAGTTCCGGCACCGATAGCAGAACCAACCGCTGCCAGACCGACAGCCACATAACCGACACCAAGTGCCAAAGCCTGCATTGAAGTCATTTTCAGATCACTCCTCTTTTTTATTTATTTTGAATGGGTTGAATGTTTGACCGCTCCAGGATAATCCTGTGTGATTGGAAAATTCCAAAGTATTGAGCCGCACCGCATGAACCAGCACACTGAGCATGGCAAGGGCGATATTCAAGCCGTGACCAAGCAGAGCAACGATCACACCGGCGGGGATCAAATAAAGTGAAACTTTACTGATATCTATCGCCATTCCGTTGAAACTGCCGGCAATACACGCTCCGGCAAGTCCCACTGCGAAAAGACGGATGTAGCTCAATACATCGGTAAAACTGCCGATAATATCAAATGGGAACTGAAAGACATCGGCAGCATTTTTCCAATTTACTCCGCAAAGAATGACCATCAGCAAACCGACTCCGTAAAGGATATACATATATGACGGGAAATCCCCGGGGTAAACGATCAATCGGATAGTCAGGAAAAAGTTTCCCCAAATGATCAACATCCAACCGAGATGCTGACCGGCGGCTCGCCAATTTCGCTCCTGAATGACCCGCCAGATCCTTCCGGCAGAGAGCTGAATAACAGCAAGGATAAAGCAGAAAAACTGAATATTTGCCTGCTTTGCACTCTCTCCGGCAAAATCTCTGAAACACTCCAATGCCGGAATCTGCCAACTGCCGATGGCAGAAAATCCGAACCAACTGCCGCAAAGCGCTCCCCAAATCGTTGCCGCCACACTCAAAATGAGCAAAAGACGCATCGGGGGAAGAATTTTCGGATTCTTCCGTCCTGCCCGCAAGCCAAGCAGAGAGACAAGACCGAAAACGATACCATAACCGGCATCTCCGATAATAATGGCATAAAATATGGTAAAGAAAATCAATACTGCTCCGGAAATATCGATCTCCCGATACCCGGGTACGATTCCGAGGAAGTCAAACAGCGGTTTTATCAAGCGGGTAAATTTATTGTTTTTCAGCAAAACCGGCACATTTTCATCTTCCGCCGGATCGCAGATCAACAACCCCCAGGAGTTACTTTTCGCCGCTTCACGGATTTTATCCAATTCCGGTTCAGGAACAAATCCGGACAAAGTAACGATCTCACCATGACCGGAAATCGAATCCCTTACCCGGGAGAACTCCCAAACTGCCGTCAGTTCTTCGATCAAAGCGTTGATATCGCCGCGTTTACCGGCAAGTTTGACCAATTCAGAGTCAAGATCGGCGGACTCTTTTTTCAGCGCTTTAAGCTCTTTTGTCAATTTACGCGGATCATCATTTTCCGCAAGTTTGACCACGGGCAGAGCCCCTTCATCAACCTCTCCGGTCGAAATCACGGAAAAAGCGATCTTGCCTTTGCCCCGGGCGATTTCGGTACATTGTACATTGTCAAGCTCAAGCGCATCTTGAAAATCCCGGGCAGAACCGAGACAAAGCAACACCCGGATGCCGGAACCATTCAGTTTATCCAAGAGAGAACGGTCAAAATCCCCCCAGACCGCGAGAGTATCCAGACGGCGGCGTACATCCAGCAGCTCATTATCCAGAGTATGACGCCGCTCAGTGATCGCCGAAACCCGATCTGCAACTGCCGGCGCAGCTGAAGCATCGGAACTGTCTGCCGCCGGAAGTTTCTTTTCAAGCGCCAACTGTTCAAGCAGGGAATTTATCCTCTTCATCCGGTTGAGTTCATCTCCTGCACCGGCACTGCATTCAGAAATCTGACTGCTCAATTCGATCTGCATGACTCCGAGTTCGCGCAAAGCACTCAACGCACTTTCGCGATCACTCTGCAACGCCAGAAGCGTTACCTTTTTCATCGGTACAATCATTACAGTATCTCCATATATCTGTCAGTCAATACATATACAGAATATATCACTTTTTTTGATCAATTTCAAGTAATTTTAATCAAATTTTCCGAATTATCTCACTTGTCCATCGCCCAACACGATATATTTATAGGTCGTCAATTCATCAGCACCCATTGGTCCACGGGCATGGAGTTTGTCGGTGGAAATACCGATTTCCGCCCCCATGCCGAATTCTCCGCCGTCAGTAAAACGGGTGGAAGCATTGACGTAAACGGTTGAAGAATCCACGTTTTTGGTAAAGTAGGCAATATTTTCCCCGATGGTACTCAAAATGCCATCACTGTGACGGGAACCGAAGGTATTGATATGTTCAACTGCTTCTTCCACAGAATCCACCGTTTTCACCGCCAGGATCAAAGAGAGATATTCGGCGTAATAATCATCCTGTGTTGCCGGTATTGCTTGAGGAACCAGCTTGCAAAAATCCGCATCTCCGCGCAATTCCACCGATTTTTCGCCAAGCGCCTTTGCAATCATCGGTGCAAAAACGGGAAGAATACTGCGATCGATAAGCAATGTCTCCAACGCATTGCACACCCCCGGACGGGAACACTTGGCATTGATAATGATCTTTACCGCGGATTCCAAATCACATTCGGCATCGACAAAGAGATGACAAACGCCCTTGTAGTGTTTAAGTACGGGCATTGTCGCTTCTGCGACGACCGTTCTGATCAAACTTTCACCTCCCCGGGGAATGACCAGATCGATGTAATTATCCATTTTCAGCATCAACTTGACCGCTTCCCGGTCAGTCCACGGGATCAACTGAACTATTCCGTCAGGCAATCCGCACGCTGAAGCACTTTCATTGAGAATTGCTGCGATAATGGAGTTTGACTCAAAGGCCTCTTTTCCTCCGCGCAAAATCACGGCGTTACCGGCTTTGATGCAAATTCCGGCGGCATCGGCGGTCACATTGGGGCGTGCTTCGTAAATAATACCGATAACTCCGAAAGGAACCGACACTTTGCTGATTTTCAATCCATTGGGGCGGATGTTTTCTGAAAGCACTTTGCCCACAGGATCAGATTGAGAAGCGACCTGCCGCAAACCATCAGCCATGCCTTTGATCCGGTCATGCGTCAATGTCAGGCGGTCGATTTTTGCATCATCCATACCGTTGGCTTTAGCATTGGCAATATCTTTGGCGTTAGCAGATCCAATTTCTGCAGAACGGGCAATAAGCATATCTGCCATATTGTTCAGGCAGTCGACTTTTGCCTCCGGCGGCAGAACCGCCAGCGCAGCTGATGCCCGCCGCGCTTTTTTACCCATATTTTCCAAAACCAGCTTCATATCATCAATATTCATAAAAATTCACCTCCATTTGCGATAATATAACTCCGGCAGGGATTTTTTGCAAGTAAAAAAAGGGCAAAAAATCAACGCCGGCAGCTCATTTTGGAGATACCGGCGCAATTTGAAAGCCATCAGATAAAACGCATGGCAATCAGCTGCCACAAATTATCTTTTTTACCGAATATAAGCTGTATCAACTGTTCATGCTCGACTTTTCTGCCATCAGACGTTTTCCGCAGAAATTTCACGGCGTAAAAAATGTTGGCAAAAAGGGGAGTTTTCAATGTTCCAAAACTCCGGAAGGAGGAAAATTCCCCGTAATTATCCATCAATTCTTTCCTGGAAGCGGCAAAGTGTGCCGAATCGACATCACCCCCCTTTTCTCCGGCGGCAGCGGCGAATTCCGGATAATTCCCGGCAATCACCGCCTGAACGATCGCGCCTCCCCTCTGCTCGACCTCACTGCTCTCAGTTTCTGGTGATACAGAAGTATCTTTCACGGCATTACAGCCGCACACAAACAACAAAATCAAAAGCAGGAAATATCTTTTCATGGTTTCATATACTTTCTGGTCATGTTGCCGCTGGCATTGTCATCAACTGCCGCCCAGTGACATCTGCCGACGACCACCAATTCGGAGTTTTTGATACTTTTGGACTTGGTGGAAAAGAGATACCCCAAAACCGGAATATCCGAGAGCCACGGAATACCGGTGGATGATTCCGTGACCTCCTTTTTATTCAGACCGCCGATAACAAACACTCCGTTTCCGGCATAGGGAAGAGAGACTGATTGCCTGACCACATTACCTTGAGAGATCCGGGGGGCTCCGTTGGAAAGAAAACCGATCAAACTGGTATTTTGCAAAGTTACATCAAAGCGGCACTCCTTCAATCCGACCACCGCATTGGTAACATCCATCGTAAAACCGTAACCTCCGGATTTCTGCAACGTCAATGCACTCCCCTTGCCTACCGGAATATCCGCAGTATCCTCTCTTTTGGAATCCTTACCTTTGACCGCTTCACCGATCAAACTGGAAAGCAGTTCATAAGGTCCGACCCCCATTTCCGGCAGTGATGATGCACCGGGGACAGCTTCTGAAGAGTCAGAGAAAAATATCTGAGTGGTGCGGCTGAATCTGCCGGATGAGTTGTTGCGGATGGTCAAAGTACCGGTGTGGGTAACTTGAGCTTTGCCCTTCACCGCAAGAAAATCCAGATACCGGGTGTTCCAGCGGGGATTGAAGTTGTAAAAACTGCTCCGTTCCGAACCGTAACGGCGGCTCATATTTCCAGCTGCCCCGTAAACTGCCGCCCAATTATTGCGGTAACGGCCGCCAGCTGAAAAGAAATCAGCCCCTTCATTATTTTTCCAACTCTGAAAATCTATACCGATCCTTTCATCATTTTCAGTATAGACCTCATACACCCAGATGGAAATGGTTACTTGCGGCACCGGGACATCGTATTTTGCCAGCAATTTAGCTATATTGTTACAGGAATAATTGGAAACATCAAAAATCAGCCAGTTCAAAGTATCATCAACCGTCACCAGATCCTGTCCCTGCCACAACTCGGTGGCATCCTGAATATTCATACCGACGTTCTGGATGAGACTTTGCAGATTATCCGCCGGAACAAATTTCGGCATATAAATAAACATTTGTGACCCGGTTCCAAGTGAATTGAGTTCCGGATGATCCAGCATGGCAACAATGGAATCTATCCCCATCCCCGCCGGACTGTCTTTGAAACGGTATTCTTCCGCACTGACGATCAGCAAACCGGTTCCGTCAACATACTTCAAACATTCCACTGCTGTATTGCTCCCGAGCTGGGCAGCAGGATCGTATCCCGGCTGTGCGGCAGGAGTATTCACCTGCGGAGCAGAAACAGTGGCAATCGCCGGATCGGTATTGGTATTTCCCGGATAACTTTGAACAAGAGAAGTATTTCCCACCCGTTTTGCCTGAACCATCTGCCGCAGATAATCCCGGATCTCATAAGCATCCACATGTTTCAAAAGATAACTTTTGGTCACCACCCGTGGATCATTATTATCCCGGATAAAGTGAACCACATCGGTCTCTTTTGCCACTTGCACCAGCAGTTGAGCCTCAACGCGGGTGCCATCATAACCGCCGGTATTACCGGTATTGCTGTCACGGGGAACTCCGGCAACCTCCACAGCCCGGACTCCGGAAAATAAACATACTGCAAAAAAACACAAAGCAATCTTTTTCATTTACGACCTCCTTTCAATTGAAGAAGTTGACCATTGACCAGATTTTCCGGTTTGGATGTATTGAGCAGTCTGGCTGTTACCGTAACATATACCCGGGTCTTTTCCTTCACTTTGGTAACAGTACTGAATAAATAACGCAGAACCGGAATATCAGAAAGCCACGGCACTCCGATACTCTCTTCCACCTCGCTATCCTTATCCCAGCGGCCGAGAATGGTCTCTTTATTCAACGGAATGAGCATGTTGCCATTCAACCGGTTTACTTCAACAAGTTCGGCTCCCACATTGTTCCTTTCCACTACTGCAGCTGATTGCAGGTCATAAGTAAAAAATAATGTTCCGGCTAATTTGCTCAATTCTCCGGGAGTATATGCCGGCACTTCAAATGCTTCGCTTGATGGATAAGGTGTCTGCGGTGTGCCGTAATGGATATTTACTATCGGAGCAGTGATTTTTATATAGCTGTGATAAACACCTTCTTCGGCATTGAGAGAACTTTCAGAAACTTTCATCTGATCGTTATTCTCTTTTATGATATTCTGCTGTGCCGGATTGAAATAAATTGCGCTGGATGATGAGTTGCTGTTGGAAACAGTAAGCGAAGCGGTGTTGGTTATTTCCGCATCTCCATTTTGCTGAAGCATCCGGATGAAACTGGCATCAAATTGCGGAGCGACCAGAAATCCGCCAAATGGTCCGGATGCCGCCTGCAGCGCGGAACTGCCGCATGAACTTAAACCGAATGAGTCGAAACCGGTTTGAAAAATATTCATTCCCGGTCCGTTTTTCCATGCCAGAAACTCGATTCCCAAGTCCCGCAAACGGCTTTCGCGCACCTCATAAATGGTAAATTCCAAAGTCACCTGCGGTGACGGACGGTCGAGAAAAGTCAGAAATTGATAGATATACGAAGTGTTTGATGCATTATCTTTCCAATAGATCTGGTTGCTGTTGGCATCCCACGCATAAACTGCCCCCGCCGGACCTTCTCCGATGACCGACTGGATCATGACATTGACGATCTCTTCACCGGAACGGTAGAGAGGACGGTACACCGCCCGGGTAATACCGGTTCCCTGAATGATCTCTCCCGGAACTTTCCCGGCGATTTCAACCTTCCTGTCCGCTTTGTCGATAAAATCATCCACATAGGGAATCAGCTTTTCCGGACAAGTTACCGTCAGCAGTTGGCGATTATCACCGTAAGTGATACTGTTTACTACGCTGTTGATGTTGTAACGCATGACTATCCCGGAAACAAACGGGATCAGGTCATTGCCCTGTGCATACTTCAGCGTGTAGATTTTGGAAACCATGTAATCCTGAGCATCATCCTGAATAAAGTGCAGTTTCCGGATGTTTTCTGCGGATTTTTCTTCTGCCGCTCCCAGATAAAGGGAAAGGAACAGAAGCGGCAGCATGATCAACTGCCGGGACAAAAAAGAAAATTTCCACATAGACAGACTCCTCCTTCTTCCAATGCGGATTGTTTTTCCCGGTTCTCCTCATTCCGGGTTCAAGGAATCAATCTAAGCGGAATTTTCAAAATATCAAGTATTAAGGCAATTTCAAAACTCCTCAAAAAATTTTTTTATCTCGGCATTACCCCCCGGATTATCCATTCTCCGGTCAAGAGTTGACCATTCAAGGCACTGCGGTCATATTGACGCTGGAAATCATAGAGGGCATAGATTTTTCCTCCGGAAATCGAAGTGATCCTGATTTCCACCAATCCCTCAATTACCGGGGAGGAAATCGCCACCATGCGGCGATCATTCTTTTCCGGCGGGATCGCCGGGAAGGAAAAACTGTGCGGTACGCCATTTACAGTAAACTCAATAGAAACCGGTTCCACTGAACCGAGCATCAAACCGAATTGCGCAAATCGCGTACTTTTGATCCGGGCAAATTTCTTTGTCAGCACCATTCCCGGCCGCAGTTCCTGGTAACGCCATCCGCCAAATGGATAGGGACCGTAATCGAAATGCTGAATATTTTCGCCACGCATATCAAGCACGATACCATCGGGATAGATCCAGCGGTTGATCGCCGGTTCCAAATCGCGATAACCGTCGTAAGCGGCGCAGGAAAAGAAACAGCCCAACAGGATGAATATGGCGATCCGGCAGCCGGTAATAAACTTTTTCTCCTTTTCTGCATTCTTGAACATAGTGTACCATTCCATCACCCCTCCCCCTGCAAAAATGGTCAAAAACGGTATTGCCGGAGCTTTGAAGCGGGAAAGAATATAAAAAACGATCACTGCCAAATAAAAGAAAAAGGTAAAACCATAGAGCATAAGCAAGGGAGCTGCCGGTTTCCGGAATACTGTTCCCAGAAAGAAAAATATCCCTGCCGCGCCGAGAGCAAAGATCAGATGGTTGCGCCCGATAAGCAGATAACGCAGCACATACGATGCTCCAGCACCGTCAAACTCCAAAGATACGTTATTGGGTATCTCTCTGCCATCCCAGAAAAGCAGTGCTTTGCGGAACTGCAATTCACAAAATGCCAATGGATCATCACAAAACCAATCCCACATCTGCAACGGCACAGAACGGGCAAACTCGCCTTGAGTATTATTCATCATCCGGCGGAAAGATTCCGGATAGACCATAGCTCCGGCGGTACTTCCCGGCTGACGCCCGCCGGCTGGAGCTTCCGGGGTATTTCCCAGAGCCAAAACCGGATTTGCCGCCGTAGATGGTCCGGAAAATCTGCCGAGAGCATTGCTGTTGCGGATAATAAAAGGAAGCTGTACTGCGATGAGTGCCATAAAAAACAGTGCGCCATAAAGAGCCGTTTTTTTCCATTCACATCCCTGCTTCCGACAGGAAGTTACCACTCCTGCCGCGATGACCGGAATGATCAGCCACACATTTCCTCTGGTCAAAATCGCAATACCGGCAACAACTCCGGTCAAAAGCCACTTCTGCCATGAAACCTTTTCCATTGCCCGCAAGGTCAGGTAAAAGAGCAGTATCAGATGAAAAGTCTGAAGAGTTTCATTCTGGGTGAAAGGCACATAGAGGATCAGCGAGGAGGAAACGGCTGTCAACCCGGCGGCGATCAAACCGGATTTTTCTGAAAAAATTCTTTTGCCGCACAATCCGGTCAAAAATACCGTTCCGGCACTGAAAAGCGCCTGAACCACGATCACCAGCCAAATGGCTCCGCCGCTGATCAGGTAACAAAGCGCCAGAAAAACAGCATAATACCAGGGCTGATAGTAGAATGTTTCCGGGAAAATTCCCGCCGCGCACTCCCGCCCGAGCTTCATGTAAGTTGCCAGATCGCTGGTTGGTAAAGGTACAAGTGCATTGTTTACTCCATCTGCCGCCATTGCCATTTCAAATGAGGCGAGCAACCGCAGAAGAAGCGCGATTCCGGTAATTATCCAGAGGATTTTGATAAAAAAACCGCCGGAAAGTTCTTTTTTACCGGCGGTTTCGATAGAATTTTGCTGACACATCAGACGGTCATCAACTCTTTTTCTTTGGCAGCATACATCGCATCGACTTTGGCAATGTAGCTGTCAGTGATCTTCTGCACATCTTCAAGCATTTTTTTGCGTTCATCTTCGGTCAATTCACCATCTTTTTCAAATTTCTTGACCGCATCATTGGCATCTCGACGGATATTGCGCAAGGCGACTTTCGCTTCTTCGGCGCTGGCTTTGGCCTGCTTGCTCAAAGAAGCGCGGCGCTCCTGACTGAGTTCGGGAATGGGAAGTTTGAGGGTCTTGCCGTCGCTCATGGGAGTAATGCCGATATTGCTGGAAAGCAACGCCTTTTCAATCGCTTTGACCGCAGTGGCATCCCACGGCTGGATCACCAGCAAACGGGGTTCAGGGGCAGTGATACCGGCGGCATCACGGATACGGGTCTGAGTCCCGTAATATTCAAAGGTGATGTTTTCCACCAGTGCCGGAGAGGCCTTGCCGGTACGGATGCCGGAAAAAACGGTGGTCAGAGCATCCTCTGATTTCATCATGTTCTCTTCAAGAGTATCTAACAGATTGTCAACAGTATAAGCCATTTATAAAAATCTCCCTTTTTTATTGTTATTCTTCAATTTCAGCGGAATTATCTTCCAATTCGGCAAGACGGCGTTTCAATTCCCGTTTTCCCATGGTACGCAAAGCGCAAATCGCAGCTTTGGCATTGGCTCTGGGAGCGACCTTGCCGACTTCCCACAAACTGACCGTATGCCCGGAAACGCCGACCAATTCGGCAAGTTTTCCTTGAGAAATCCCCAGTTTTGTACGGATTTTGATAATTCCGGCAGGAGAAAGACGCAACTTCTTTGCCTCCTCCGAAGAAACCTCTGTTGCTTCGGCAACTTTTTTCTCTGCGGCTGGAATGCGTTTCTCCAAAAGCGCGATCTGCTTTTTCAATTCAGAAATCGTCTTGCGCTGTTCACGGATCTGCTCTGCCATCGGAGCAATAGCTGTTTTCAATTCCTTCCGTGCGAGACGACGGATTTCATCGTTCAGGATCTGTTTGATATCCGGCATGATCTGATTCCTTCGACTTTATTTTACCTGTTAAAACTTCCAAACTGTCAATTAATGTAACTTGAAGTGTAACTTTTTTCAAGCTGAAAAAAAGATTTTTTTCGTAAATAGTGCATTTTTTTGTTTTTCACCGGGAAATTTCCTTGAAAACTACCATTCCGGATGTATATTTTCCTTGACATATTAAAACATGATTGCAATTCACAGAGGAATGAAAAATGAAAATAGCTGTTATCGGCGACGGAGCATGGGGAACTGCATTGGCTTTGAACATGCTCAACAACGGTCATGAAGTTCAAATTTGGGGGGCTTTTCCGGAGTATCTGGAAGAGATCCGCACCCGGCGGGAAAACTTCAAGTTTCTGCCCGGTGTCAAACTTCCGCAGGAACTTGGTTTAACTCCTGATCTGGCAGATGCTGTCGCTGACAAGGATATGCTCCTGCTTGCTACTCCGACCCAGTTTCTCCGCGGAGTTCTGAAGAAACTTGCCCCGCTGTTTTCTTCATCGGCCCCGATCATAAATGTGGCAAAGGGCATTGAGGTCAACTCATGGAAACGCATCAGCGAAATCGTTTCCGATGAACTCGGGAGCGTTGATTTTATTGACCTTTCCGGCCCCAGTCACGCAGAAGAGGTTTCAAGAAAAGTTCCCACTGCAGTGGTTGCAGCGGCGGAAAATCAGGATTCTGCGAAACAGGTTCAGAAGTTGATGATGAATGAGAACTTCCGGGTCTACACCTCCAGCGATGTAGTGGGCGTGGAACTGGGAGGAGCGTTGAAAAACGTTATGGCAATCGCCGCCGGTATCATTGATGGCATGTCTCTGGGCGACAACCCCAAAGCCGCAATGATGACCCGGGGGATTTTTGAAATGGGCAGACTTGGCGAAGCTCTCGGCGGTCAGCGCTCAACCTTTGCCGGTTTAAGCGGCATCGGGGATTTGATCGTAACCTGCTGCAGCGGTCACAGCCGCAACCGGCATGTGGGTGAAGAGCTTGGCAGAGGAAAGTCCATGCAAGAGATCCAGCAGGCAATGGGAATGGTCGTCGCCGAAGGAGTGCCGACTGCCAAAGGTGCAAGAGCTCTGGCTCAAAAACTCAATGTCGAAACCCCGATAATTGATGAAATATACCGGATAATTTACGAAAACCGTCCGGTCAATGAAGCGATCAAGTCGCTGATGAACCGCGATGCAAAACCGGAAGAGTGAGGATGTAGCCAAAAATGGAACTTTCCATATCCACCAATATCGTTACCAGCAACGGTGATCCGGAATCTGCGTTGCGGATGATCAGTGAGACCGGATTTACCCATTTGCTTTGGAGTCACCACTGGAATACCGATTTTGCTTACGGCAAATATGAGTTGGCGGCAATAAAAAAGATGCTGAAAATCTACAACTTGAAACTGCAGGATGTTCACGGCTGTGCCAATGCGGAAAAGAGTTTTTTCTCCCCCATCGAATATCAGCGCAAAGCCGGTATTGAATTAATGGTCAACCGCATGGAAATGATGCATGAATTGGAGGCTTCCGGCGTTCTGGTCATGCACCAGCCGCGGATAAAAACCGATTCCACTCCGGCTGAAATCGCTTACAAACGTCGGCAGTTTGAATCGCTTTTGCGCAGCATGGATGAGTTGATCCCTCTACTGGAAAAATACAACATCCGAGTCGCACTGGAAAATATGCCCGGTGATACTTGGGAGTTTCAGCGTTATCTGCTGGATAATTACCCGAAAGAACACTTCGGCTTCTGTTTCGATTCGGGTCATGCCAATATCGAACTGAGAAATCAGCTGGATGATTGCTATGAATACCGCTCCCGGATCACCGCGCTGCATCTGCATGACAACAACGGCAAAAAAGATCAGCATACCGCGCCATTTACCGGTACACTTGATTGGGAAAAGACCGCAAAAATCATCCGGGATTCCAGCTACACCGGGGTAATTAATTTTGAATTGCATCTGAAAGATTCCGCTTTCATGAACCACGATTATCCCCTTGCCGAACAGCCGGAATCAACAGTAATGGCTTTTCTTGCAGATGCCTGGGACCGTTGCAGAAAATTTGCCGGAATGTGCTGCAAATGACCAACAAAGAAAAATTACAAAAAATCCACGATCTGCTTTTCAAGGAGTACGGTAATTGTACCTGCCCTCTGAAACACAGCTCCCCCTTTCAACTTCTGACAGCGGTAATGCTGTCAGCCCAATGCCGGGATGAAAGAGTAAATCAGGTCACTGAAAAGCTTTTTGCCATTGCTCCGGATGCCAAAGCAATGAGTGAAATTCCGGTGGACGAGATCGAAAAAATCATCCATCCCTGCGGATTATCCGGCAGCAAAAGCCGGAATCTTTCTGCCAGTGCAAAGATGATCACCGAATGTTTTGCCGGAAAAGTCCCGCAGACAATGGAGGAGTTGACCACCCTGCCCGGCATCGGCAGAAAAAGTGCCAACGTCATTCTCGGCAACTGTTTTGCAATTCCCGGTTTTCCGGTTGATACCCATGTCAAACGGCTTTTGAACCGGCTCAAAACAGTTAAAAGCGATTCTCCGGAAAAAATTGAAGCAACAGTAAATTCAGCAATTTCCCCGGAATTGTGGACAAACTACTCCCATTTGCTGATAACTCACGGCAGAAAGGTGTGTCATGCCCGCTCTCCTGAGTGCAGTAAATGCGTTCTTGCTCCGCTTTGTCCGTCAGCAGAAAAAACTGCCGATGCTTGACAAAAATACATCAAGCAGTTATATTAGGAAAGATCAAGAATATTTTTTGGAACAATCATGAGTTCATTAAAACACAAATTCCGTCAAATAAAAAAGCTGCCGTTGTGGATATACTGGCTCCCTGCGACACTGCTTAAACTTTCATTCAAACTGCTCTATCGCTTTGAACTTGTCGATCCGTACGGCTTGGCAAAAGACCCGAAAAAACTGGTCTGCATAACCTGGCACAACCGTTTGCTTTTTATCTGCATGGCTTTTTCCAAACCGGCAATGCTCAACACCTCCGCAGTGATAAGTGCCTCCCGGGATGGTCAATACCTGGCAGACTTCATGAAGTTTTTCGGAGTGGAAGCTCTGCGCGGTTCATCCAGCAGAAAAGGCGCCAATGCCATGCTGGGCGCAATTCATCAGATCGAAGCCGGGCGCAACGTGGTATTTACCCCGGATGGTCCACGTGGACCAAAGTATCAGATCAAAAACGGTCCTGTCGCAGTTGCTTCCAAAACCGGGGCATTGCTGGTTCCATTTGCACTGAATTCATCCCGGTGCTGGCAGTTGAAAAGCTGGGATGGATTTCAAATCCCCAAACCCTTTGCAAAGTTGACAATGATGGTTGGCAAGCCGCTGAGTGTACCGCCGGATCTCAGCGAAGAAGAGATGGAAAAATACCGCCTTGAAGCTGAAAATTCACTGAAAGAGATCACTTGCGATCCGCAGTGATCTCCCCGGTCAATGCATCATCCAGATTACTGCGGTCACCGGCAAATTTTATACCGCAGCAGAGCAGCTGAAATATTCCCCAGACAATAACTATCAGCAGAAATGTTCTGGCTGTTCTGAGGATATTGCCGCTCTGTTTTCTGATAGCCGCGATCCGAACCCCGCTCCACACGGCTGCGGCAAGAATCAAATCGCACGCTCCCAATACATAGATGTAATCGATGCCATGTTCAGGCAGCGCGCCGCCTAAACATGCCGCAATGCCGTCAGCAATAAGCAGCGGTAAAGCCGCCGGAAGCCAGAGAAAGTTGACGGCAAAGCCATTTACACTTGGTTCACGCAAAGAGAAATCACCTGTTGCGGCAACTGCCGTGGCAATGATCACCAGAATTACGCAGGCAATCATCGCCTTATCGAATTGCCATGCCGCACGGCGGAACTTCTCTCCGCTGCGTCTGCCGGTGGTGCCGCTGGCAAATTTTTTGAGTTTTTTTGCCATTTTACCGTCTCCTTGAGTTGCGCGGCGCACCGATATCGTGAACCAGCCGGTAAGTAATAAATCCGATGATTACCATAACCACGATCAATGCAGCATAAGCGTGCGGCCACCAGACACCTTCGGTCATCATGGTAAACTCCGACATTCCGCCGATTCCGGTGATCACGGTCAATGGCAGAAAAACGATATTTATCACCGCCAGATACTTCATGATGGTAGAGAGATTGTTGCTTGCTACCGAAGAGCGGGCATCAGACATATCTTCAAGGGTCTCCGCATAAATTTTCGCCAGATTATCGCACTGTTTGTTTTCGATGCTGATATCTTCAAGAAATTCCAGTTCTTCTGTTTTGAATCCGATCCTGGCGGCATCGATCCGGAGTTTTCCCAGCAGCAGCTGGTTGGCGCTGGTTGCCGATTCATAATAGGTCAAACTCTTTTTCAGAGAAAAGACATTGACCAGAGATTTATTGGTCAAAGCATACTCTATTTTCTTTTCGATCTCATCGGAAATATTGTGTATCAGACGCAAATGCTGCAAAAAGTGCTGAGTTGCGTGATAAAGCAAACGGAGCAAGACACCGGCAACACTGTTTCCGCGCAAAGGCATTCTGCCATGCTTGAAAAGAGAAGTCGGCTCAGACTGGATAACAATTATCCGGTCTTTGAAAAGGAACGCTCCCAGTGAAGATACCCGGAACGCCATACGGCGCTCGATCTCAATATCCTGAGGACGCTTCATGATCACCGCCACATGATTGCTTTCATATTCGACACGGCTGATCTCATCTTCGTCCAGTGCAGAATTCAGGGTATGTTCATCAATACCGCATTGTTCGATAAGATAGTTGCGCTCTTCATCAGTGGGATTGCTGTAGACTTGGATCATCCCCGGCTGCCCTTCAGGACAGCGGATGACTCTGCCGTCATTCAGATCATAACACTTTAACATTTTTTATTCCTCCCGCGGTAATACGGATTCAAGAGGAACACGCAAGTGCAGGCTCCGGCGGAGCGTAGATCGGGAATATCACGGCAATAAAAAAATGCCGTTTCAGCGCTCTTCGGCGGCTGAATTCATTCCCCGCGCAGCGGAGCTGCACCGTCGAGGTCCAGGATCATCAATACTGCCCATAAAATATTCAGCCTCATGTTAACCAAAGTACGAAACGACCCTCTCCGATCAGACGGAGAGCTGACATGTAAGATAAAATAGCATATAAAAAAAGTTTTTTCAACCCTTGAAAGCTGAAAATTTGCATTTTTATTGTTAACGGGATATAGTATGCACCGACAGAAGAATCATGTTTGTTCGGAGGATAAAAAAACGATGCTGTGCGATAAATGCAAAAAAAATGAAGCAACTGTTCATATAAAGGAGTTTCACAATAATCAATGCAAGGATCTCCATTTGTGCAGTCAGTGTGCCGGAGAACACGGACCGTCGGAATTGCTTACCGGTCTGGGCTTCAATCTGGCAGATGTACTGATGAATGTAGATAAGTTTGCCGCCCAGTTGAAATCTGCTGCGGAAAAAGAAGACAATGCTTCACAAACAGTTTGCCCGGTATGTCATTGGAGTGCGGAAAAGATTGCTGAAAATGACGGAAAATTGGGATGTCCGGAGTGTTACAAAACCTTTTCCGGGTTGATAAAAAATGCTATCGCCCAGGTTCAGCGCGGTTCGATCCATCTGGGAAAACGGCCGCAGGGAGTGGAGCCGGATTCCCCGGCTGTCAAACAGGGGGAATTGGAAAATCTCAAAAGAGAATTGCAGAAACTTATTGCTGCCGAAGAGTATGAGGCGGCGGCAGTCTGCCGTGACCGGATAAATGCACTGAAAGCCGAATTAACAGCCGGAGAAGAGGAATTATGATCACCAACCCTATTGATCAACTGCTGAAAAATCCGGTAAGTTTTCTTGATGATGCCGGTCCGGAAAATGACATTGCCATATCCAGCCGCATCCGTCTGGCGCGCAACATCGAAGGTTTCCCCTTCCCCCACGCCGCCGGTGATGAAGCTCTTCAGCAGATATGCACGGCTGTCATCGCGGCTGCCCGCTCATCCGAAGCCCTCGGCGGCAGCCGGATGATGTTCTTCGCCCCGGATAAACTCTCTTCCGTTGACCGGCAGCTTCTTCTGGAAAGGCGTCTGGTCAGTCCGGACTTTCTCAGAACACCAGCAAACCGCTGTCTGCTGGTTTGCCCCAAAGAAGAGTGTTCTCTGATGGTCAACGAGGAGGATCAGCTGCGTATCCAAACCATTTGTCCCGGTTTTCAACTGGGAGAAGTGTGGAATAGAATAAACGAAATCGATAACGAATTGAGCAAATATCTGAAATATGCTTTTGATGATCAACTCGGTTTTCTCACCAGCTGTCCCACCAATGTCGGCACGGGGATGCGCGCTTCAGTAATGCTTCATCTGCCGGCTCTGGTACTGACCAATCAAATAGCTCCAACGGTTCACGGTATCGGAAAACTCCGGCTGGCAGTACGGGGAATTTTCGGAGAAGGTTCAGATAATTGCGGCAATCTTTATCAGATTTCCAATCAATGCACTCTGGGAGAGAGTGAAAATAAGATCATCGAAGGATTATCAAGGGTAATTCAGCAGCTCATCCAGCAGGAAAAATATGCCCGCAGAAAGCTGTTGGATAGTGACCGCTATGCAATACTGGATAATGTGGGGCGCTCCTACGGACTGCTGCGTCACAGTTACAAAATATCATTCAAAGAGGCAATGAACTGCCTTTCCGGTTTGCGTATCGGTGTAGATATGGGATTATTCACCTCGTTGACTATCCGCAAGGTGAATGAGCTTTTTATCGCCATCGGTTCAGCGCATTTGCAAAAAAACAATCCGGGCGAACATACCGATGAAGAGCTGGATATTATCCGTGCAGAGTGCTGCAGAAAACTGCTTTCCTGAAAACTTTTAAAATTCGGGAAGAAAAAGTGTTTTTTTAAGCAGTTGCGACTTGAAAAATCGTTTAAAAGAGGTTAAATTAGGTTTCAGACACCCGAAAAACAGTTCTTTTTTCGGTTCTTGACAATTTTCACCAGATTTATTCCGATGTTTTCTGTTCCCTTTTTGGCAGTTTTGCAACGGAAACTTCAGATTTTTCAGGAAATTTTCTATGATTCTCGGTATTACCGGTGGATTCGGTTGCGGAAAAAGTTCTGTTTTGCGTTTCTTTGAATCCCGTTCCTGGTTCACGATGGATGCAGATGCCGTTTGTCGCGGTTTTTACGATTGCCGACATCCGGAGTTAATGGCGTGCATCAGAGATAATTTCGGAGAAAACATGTTCTGCGCGGATGGTTTTGTCAATCGCGGAGAACTTGGGAAGGTATTATTCAGCCATCCGGAAAAAATGGAGATCATCACAGCGGTGATATATCCGCTTCTGACGGAAAAAATCCACTCTGCCATAGAGGATTGCCGGAAGAAAAAAATCAACGGAGCATTCGAGCTGCCGTTGCTGTATGAGGCGGGATTTGAAAATTGTTTTGACAAGATTCTGGCGATCTGGTGTCCCGGTGATCTGCGAAAAAAACGCTTGCTTGGCAGAAATTTCCCGCCGGAAGAGGTGGATAGAAGAGACCGGATGCAGATTTCTCCCGATGAGAAACTTGAAAGGGCTGATTTCGGAGCGATCAACAGCGGAACACCGGCAGAATTGACTGCTCAGTTGGAAATGATCGCCGCTGAATTGGAAAAGATAAGATAATTTGATTACAGAATATTACAGCAAGAAAAAAAAGAGGTTTAATTGATGGATAAAGAAAACGAACTTTTTACCATTACGGAAAATCCGGCAGCTGCTCCCGCCGAAACGAATCAGAC
>JAZUPS010000256.1:0-2232 GCA_045605305.1 Victivallaceae bacterium | reverse complement strand
TTCAGATAATTCCGGTGGGTAAGCAAAGTTTCGTAACTTGCCTTTATCACCTGGATATTGCCGCTCTGAATATCGGCACACAGAAGCATAAAGGCAGATAGCGGTGTATTGATATTTCCACGCAAGGGAGCAGTCAGTTCCTTCAAAGTTGTCATATCCTTTTTGGCCAGAGCGATCAAGGCATCAAAGTAGTAATTGCACAACATGGCACGGTTGCCGGAATCAGATTGGTAGTCAGTACGCAGTTTGGCAATTTTATCCGTCTTATTCAACAGACAATATATTTCTGCGGTCTGCACTGCAACGGATTGATCGTGGTAAATCGCAAGATGCTTTTCAAAAACATCCAGTGCCTTGCCGAAATTCCGGTATTGAGCATAAAACCGTCCCAATGCCGGAGCAAAAGCATAATTGTTTTGTTCATACGCCTCAACCAGACTCTTTTCTGCCCGGTCGATATCCTGTATATCAAGATGAAGTTCTGTTTGTGCGGCAAGAATTTCCTGCTTCAGAAAACCGTCCGGATCATTAAAGCGTTCAAGAGCGGACAATTTCTGTTCAACAGTAAGATGCTTATGCACAAAAAGCAACAACGCAAGTTCTCCGATACGGTTGTCCGCATCCCGCCGGGAAAGCTGCTGTTTATATTTGTTGATATTTCCATTGCGTCCGGCTGCATAAAGAAGAAGCTGCCGGTGCTTATCGCTCAAGGAGCTATCCTGTGCCAACAACACTTCCAAACGGTCAAAATACCGGGCTGAACATAAACTGTCGATGTATTTTTCTTTATTTTCACTGCTCAAAGGGTTGAGCCGGTAAGCCATTGCACAGTAATAGACCTGTTCCGGATAAAACTTTCTCTTTCCTGCAATTTCACCAAGCATTGAGAACGCTGATTCATTGTTGCTGTCTTTGGCAATAAGCTGCAGTAATTGAGTTTCGGCAAGATCAAGCGAGGCATCATCACCGCGCTGAAAATTGCTTTGAGCCTGTTGGAAAAGGCGGACATTACGGACGTTTGAAAAAAGCAGAAATGCCGTCATGCTGATACATCCAGCGAGTATCAGCACTGAAAAAATAATCAATATAAGACGGGATTTTTTCATTTCTCTTTTTTCGTCCGGGAATCAACATTTTTGTTTAAAATCACTTGGAAGCGTAAAGTTTTTTCCGTTTTTTCAAGTAAAGCAAAGAGCCTCCGCCGACGATCAGAGTTGCAATGATTCCAGGCAGGGGCTGACCGGAAGGAGTTTTGCCGGAAGCATTGGCAGTATTCACTTTGAAAACGTAAAATTCATGAGTCCCGTTGGAGCCCATATTGCCGCCGCCCAACTGCAAATTGCCGTCAACGATTTTGGCTTTTCCCCAAATATCATCTTCAAAAGGACTGCGCGGTTTGGTGGAAAGGAAAGTGTCACCTTTTTCGTCTGTTACATAGAGACCAATGCGGTCATTTTCGTTGAATGTTGCGGAAAGACCATTACTGAAAGAACCGGTTTCCCCGGTATCCAGATTATACCAGCCGTAATCTGCAACACCTTCCCCCCGATCAATGAAGTTTTCATGATCTTTATCTTTGCCGCTGCGGGTCAAGTCAAATGCCACTGTTGTTTCCGAATCAAAAGTCAGCCATCCCTGATTGCCTTTGAGTTCATACTGATACGCTGCCATGGCGGAAATTGCCAATCCCGCAAAAATCGACACCAAAAAAATCTTTTTCATTATACCACCTCTATTAGGGTTAAAAATAGAAAAAACCGTGATATTTCTACATTGAAACTCACGACCTCATTCAGAACACCCTCCGCCGAACATGAGTGTCTATTAATATAGCACAATAAGTCATTTTTTCAAGGAAGAGTAATGTACAATCAAGCAAAAATCAACTGTGTCGATTGTAAAAGTAAACGCAAGTTCAATCCGGATGACCATGCAGTTGGAAAGCAAAAAAATTGACGGACACCGCCGAGTAGTGATTCCAGCTCCCGGCGCAGACCGGATGAAGCAGCAGTCCTTACTCCGGGCGATCCGCAACGGACAGCGGTGGATGGAAATGCTGATTAACGGCGAAGCAAAAAACATCACAGACTTGGCGGCAAAGCTCGGCTTGAAACCGCCGTATGTAACGCGGGTACTTGGCTTGAACAACCTTGCCCCGGACATTGTTGAAGCAATCGTGAACGGAGCAGAACCCGATGGATTATCCATCGCACAACTTATGAAAAACATTCC
>JAZUPS010000255.1:0-3028 GCA_045605305.1 Victivallaceae bacterium | reverse complement strand
CTCACCCTTCCGCCACTCGGTATTGCTACCTCGTTCGACTTGCATGCCTAATCCATGCCGCCAGCGTTCGTTCTGAGCCAGGATCAAACTCTCCGTAAAACATAAATTGTTTTAACCGAAGTAATTCGATTCAAAGCATTTTGATTTAAGACTTAATCTATTAGATTGTCTCAAGAAATTTTAAGGTTTACATCGCACTATTCAATTTTCAATCAGCTTGCTCTTTTCAGGAGCAACAGTTTCTTAATATACCACCGATTTTTATTTTTGCAAGCTCACTTTTGAAAATTTTTTCAATTTTCTTCGTGAACCGCACTTGGCAGTTTATCAAGCATCTCGTTGCACTCAACACGCAACGGATTCTTAATATATCACCGATTTTTACTTTTTCAAGCGACACTTTGAAGATTTTTTTGATTTTTTCTTCAGTGCCATCGGCAATTTCAAGCATCCGCACCTCATCAGGCGCAACAGAATCATAATATAGCATCGATTTTACTTTTTGCAAGCGCCAAACTGAAGAAATTTGATTTTTTCAGCTCAGCATCGCTGCTCTATCAATCATCCCGTTGTCTTTTCAGCACAACAGGGACATAATATAACATCATTCGGATTTTTTACAAGCGATCATTTCAACTTTTTTGCAGTTTTTATGCTCTTCCGGCTCTTTTTACCTCAAAAATGGAACTTTTTTTCAGGCTGAAACAGGGAAGATTTCCTTTTTTACCGGAAAATCCCCTCTGCCACGCTCAGGTAATGATCCCAGTCCTGGAGCAATATATTATGCGCTCCGGTACGCAAATGATAACTTACTTCACCGGTTACATTCACCTCCGGCGCCGGATGAATATCAGTCGGCATACCTTTCGCACCGAAAAGCTGATAAACTTCCGACGCATACACTCCGGCAAGAAATTCCCCTTTCGGGTCTGCCCACAAATCCTCTGTGGCACTGCCGATGCAAAGCGCTCTGGGTGCGATCAGCGACAGCAAAAAGTTCTGATCGAACTCCAAATCCGCATCTTTTTCATTATATTTCTTAAATTCAGCCACAAACCAATGGGGAAATACCATATTCAATATCCGGATGCTTTCCCCCAGATTGCGCTTAAACAGTGCCGCTCCCCCATGGCCGGAATCATTTGCCACCACCACCCGGAAACGCTGATCATTTGCTCCGCACCACAATGAGGTTTTTCCCAAACGGGAGTGTCCGCTCACCCCCGCCCGGCTGCAATCTATCGCAGGTTCGCTTTCCAACACATCCAGCATCCGGCTCAATCCCCATGCCCATGCGCCGATCGCTGAATACTTTTTATTCAATTCAGCTGCGGACTTTTCTTTGCATACTATACTATATATACTCATTCCCCACGCCTCTTCATCCGGAAAATCCGGATATATATCATGGTAACAGCAGGTCGCCACGGCAAATCCGCGGGAAATTGCATTTTTAAATTCCCACCGCACCTGCTGGACCCCGCGTTGAGGTTCAACCAGCTCACCAGCCAGATTTCTGCCGGTCATTATAACATCATTTTCCGGCGTGGTCGTATGGTTGCCCTTGAAATTCAACCCTATAAAAACCGGAACTTTGCCAGGAACATTTTTCGGGATATACACCAGCATCAGCATACAGTGGCTCAACTGCCCATCCCGGAAAGTTATTTTTATCTCTTTGCGGATGGCGCTGTTATCCAGCGCGTCTTCCCGGCAGCTGACCACCTCGAACTTCATCTCTTCCGGACGGGGCGGAAACTCCCCATAAACTTCGCGGGTATAAAAATCCAGCACCTCCGGACGGCGCTTATTCATCCACTCCCAGGCGCTGGCAACTACCTTTCCAACATTTTTGATCAGAACCGATGGAATTTCCCGAACCGGAACCTTCTCTTCATCGTAATTTACTTTGGCAAAAGCATCCTTCCACGCCTGTGTGTCGTATACTGACATTTCCCGTCCCCTGTATATACTATATATAATGTTATAAGGCAATTTCAAAAGTTCGCAAAAACTTTAAAAATTGCCCCGTTATAATTCCAAATTTTCCAATTTCCGGTAAAGTGTCCGGCGGCTGATACCAAGTTTTCTCGCTGCTGCCGCCCGGTTGTTGCCGCACTCTGCCAGAGCTTTGCGGATCAACTCTTTTTCCGAATTTTCCAAATTCAGCGGATCCGCACTCTTTTCCGGCAGCTCTTCCGCCGTTTCTCCGGCAGAAAAAACCGGCACATCTCCGTCATCCAGCACCTTTCCGGATGCAAGAACCACCATTTTTTCCACACAATTCCGCAGTTCCCGGATATTTCCCTGCCACGGAGCGGCACACAACTTTGCCAGTGCCGACGGAGTTATCCCCGTCACATCCTTCATATTCTCCCTGGCGAACTCCTGAATAAATGCCGATACCAACCGGGGAATTTCGCTCTTGCGCTCCCGCAGAGGCGGCAAATGCAGATCAACCACACTCAACCGGTAATACAAATCCTCCCGGAACTCCCCTTTGGCAACCATCGCTTTCAAATCCCGGTTCGTCGCGGCAATCAGCCGGAAATCACTCTTTATGGTCTCCGTACCACCCAAGCGTTCAAATTCCCGCGTCTCCAGCACCCGGAGCAGTTTCACCTGAGTTGACGCATCTATTTCACCGATCTCATCCAGAAAAATCGTTCCGTGATCTGCCAATTCAAAACGGCCGCGCCGCATTGCCACCGCATTGGTAAATGCTCCGCGCTCGTGACCGAAAAGCTCATCTTCCAACAGTGTTGCCGTCAATGCCGCACAATGCACCGCCACAAACAACCCAGTCCGGCGGCTGTTGTCGTGGATGTAACGGGCAACCACCTCTTTGCCGGTTCCGCTTTCACCCAGCAGCAAAACTGTGGATTTTCCCGGAGCAACAGTCAACGCAGTCTCATACACTGCCCGCATGGGATCATTTGCCGACTCACCGGGCATCACATAGCGCCCGTCTTTGTCAGGCAGAACCGCAGGCGAAGTTTCCGGAGAAATCTGCTCTTTTTTCTCCTCC
>JAZUPS010000254.1:0-3302 GCA_045605305.1 Victivallaceae bacterium | reverse complement strand
GCCGCTGGTGATGCCGATTTTGCTGAAGTTCAGCATGGAATTGTCAATATCGGCGGCGTTATCGATCAAAAAGGCTTGAGTCCCGTTGCGGCGGGCGATCTCCTGCAGGCGCTTGGCGTTGGAACTGTGATTGGAACCGATAACGATCACGGCATCGCACTTTTGCGCCAGTTTGATCACGGCGTGTTGACGTTTCCGGGAGGCATCACAGATGTTGGAAGATTCCCGCAGTCGGGGGAAGCGTTTTTTCAGGTTTTGCAATGCGGCAGTTACCTCTTCGTGATCGACGGTGGTTTGAGAGATGAATACCGGATTGACCATATCGGGGAGGGCGCGGGCATCATCAGGGGAAGAGATGAGGAAAAGTTTTCCGGCACGGGAGTGACCGGCAACGCCGTTGACTTCGGGGTGTCCGGCTTTGCCGAATATGATCAACTCATCTTCCTTATCCAATGCGGCGGCGATATGGTGGAGTTTTTTCACCAGCGGGCAGGTGGCGTCGATACATCTGCCGGCTTTCCGGCGCAAGGCAGCTTCAACATCGGGAGCTGTCCCGTGAGCGCCGATGATCAAAGTTGCGCCGTTGGGTATGTCTTCGATATTTTCTGCGAAAACGACCCCTCTTTCCCGGAATGAAGCGGTAACGAAACGGTTGTGGACTAATTCATGGAATACGAAAACGGACTCTTGCGAAGAGGAAATTTGCTCTTCGAGAGTTTTCAACGCCGCATGAACGCCGCCGCACATGCCGTAAATTTCAGCTGTAAAGTAAATTTTTTCAGACATAATGATATAAAATACACCATAAAGTGGATTATTTCCAGTTTTTCGGCTTGAAAATTCAATAAAACGGGTATATATTAAAAAAGTGATCGGGATATAGCGCAGCCTGGTTTAGCGCGTTTGACTGGGGGTCAAAAGGTCGGGAGTTGGAATCTCCCTATCCCGACCATTTTTTTTGCAAAAAAAATGGTCAACGAAGACGCAAGTCTTCTCTTCACGCTTTTGTGCAACAAAAGCTCTTCACTCAAAACCAAAGGTTTTCTTCACATCTTCACCAAACTCCAGAAGACCTGCTTGTGAAGTCGTTCACTCTGCTCACTTGTGAAGTCGCTCATTTCATTCGCTTGTGAAGTTTTCTCGCTATCGCAAGTAATGATGGTGTTGCGTTTTATTTGCGCTTCGCTTAAACGGCGGCAAGTTGCCTTGATTCCAAATGAAGCCAGCCGTGCTTCATCAAAGCCTGACGATGAAGCATTGTTTCCGTCTTCATTTCATTACGCCGCGGCAAGCCATTTCATTCCGCTATGAAGCACTTCGCTTACGCTCCGTATGACCTGTCATCCATAGCACTTTGTGCGACGTATGACCTGTCATCCATAGCACTTTGTGCGACGGATGATGAGAAAATAAAAAAATGAGAGTTTTCCTATTTGTAATATATATCTTGTATTGTTATATTAACAGCAGAAAAAAATTCTCATGAAAAATGTCCGGTCCGCTATTAAGGAGAAAAGCAATGAAAAAACTGTTATTATTGATCGTGGTATCGATCTTTTCGTTAAATGTCTATGCTCACGGAGGAGCTTCTGCTATTAGAGGTGTTCGATGGACGCCCGTAAATATTGTTGCTTTTCCTATAGCCCTCTTTGATCCGGGCGAAACAGAAGTGTACGGTATTCTTTTTTCTCCCGGCATGGGAATGAGCGCAAAGAATGTGTACGGTGTCAATTTGGGCATTGCGACTCTTTTGACCGGAAAATGTTACGGTGCTTCTATAAATATTATTTCCGTGCTTGAAAATAACGGATTATCGCTTGGACTTCTTAATCTACATAAAAATAATGGAATGGCTTGGGGGTTATGCAATCTGATAGTAGATAACAACGGAATATCTTTAGGGGGAATAAATTTATTGGAAAATAACGCAGGAGCATCCATTGGAATCGTCAATATGATGATTGCAGGTGGGGGAAAATCAAACGGAGTTTCAATTGGAGTTGCCAATATTTCCCAGAATAATATTCTTCAGCTCGGAATATATAATCAAGCTGAAAGCGGCTTACAGATCGGCTTGCTGAATCACAATCCCAATGCATTGATTCCATGGATGCCGATTTTTAATTGGTCAGCGCAAAGTTCGCCGGAGAAAACGCAGAAAAAATGACAGTTTTTTCAGAAATTGCTGAAATCGCAAATCACTGTCATTTTTTTCAGGACTTTTTGCAGTTGTTTCGGAGAAAAAGTCCTTTCGGTTGAGTAGAAAATTTTTCTCTGTTTTCAAAAATGCTGAAAACAGAGATACTTTCGCGAGTTAACGTGAAGTAAATATTATCAATCGAATTCCATCTTATATTTCGGAACGGCTTGATACGGTCGTTAAAAATGTGAAAAATATTTTCCTGAAGCATCGAAAATTCCCGGGGCCGGATATATATTAAAGCTGTTGCCAAGCTATGGCGGCGATTGGGAGCAGTACTATGAAATCCGTATGGAATGGAAAGAATAAGAAAATATTATTCCTTGTGATCTTTATTGGAATGATTCTTCTGCCGGGGTGTGATGATTCACCGACACGCCCCGCAGAAGGATTTTATTCTTATCAGGGATACCGTGATTGGTGGCGGATACCGTTGCGTTTTCCGTATCAAATCACAGTGATTGATACTTTTGATTATGGCACTTTGGAAAAATATGATCCGTCATCACTTATTGCGGATCCCAAATGTGAAACTGTTGTTGAAAATATTTCTGCGATAGGCTATGATGGGAAATTTGCCGTATTTCAACAAAGCAATACTGAAAACCCTTATGGATGTCTGATTTATGCCACAGGCTCGGTGCGGAATTTTGCCACCGCAGAAGAACTTGACCGTTTTATAAAGTTGAACTATCCGGATTCCGCATTGCCGGAAATGATGGATTTGGAAAAGTTTTATAAATGGATGTGGAAGACAATCGAAAAAATAAAACAAACCGATCCGCAACAACTTGCCTACTGAAAAGTCGCTTTTCTCCATCTTTATTTGGGGAATTTTACAGTTGTTTCGGAGAAAAAGTCCTTTCGGTTGAGCTGAAAAATTTTCTCTGTTTTCAAAAATGCTGAAAATAGAGATATTTTCGCGAGTTATTGAAGCGACGACCTTGACACAGACGGAACAATCGTTATGGCAGATGGTTGCAAAATACGATTATCAGACATCGTTAATTTGAGCATTGGCTGATTTGCTTATTTGCAAATTTTGATTATTTTCTTTATTTTCGGTTGTAATTTGCTTTTTGCATGATATGTTATGTCAAGG
>JAZUPS010000253.1:0-7592 GCA_045605305.1 Victivallaceae bacterium | reverse complement strand
CTGCACACCGTCGAAACCCAGCTCCTTGTAGAGAGCAAGTTTCTTGTTGAAGGCGATGGAAGAGCGGACTTCCGGACCGAAGGGATCGGCACCCTCATGAATATTCCACGGCCCGAATGAGAAACGGAAAGTACCCTGCATGATTTTTTCTCCTTATGCTTTGGTCGCTTTTGCCTTGCTTTTTCCGGCACGATTTACCGGCTTTCGAGGATAATATAGCATGGGTCAAAGTAAATTTCCTTAACTATTTTACAAATAATCAGCACTATATTACGAAAATACGGAAAAACGCAACATCGATGCTATTTTAACAATATCGGATGGTTGCCGAAAGTTTTTTTGTGCTGTATAGTATTATCAAGCTCTGTTTCAGAGATGGGTTGATAAAAAAAATAAAAAATCTGCCACCGGCGGCAAACGGCGGCAAACGTGCCGCTCCGGGAAAACTGCGCCTTCGCTTACGCTGGGCGCAGGGCATGGTATCGGTATACCTCCTGTGGCTTGCGCGCGTTGTGCTGGCGGCGGCGGCAAACGTGCCGCAAAAAAGGCAAAGAAAAACCCAGCGGGTGTTACTCCACTGAGTTTTGCCAAGCTTTTGCCAAAAGCGTCGATCAAGCCCCAGCGAAGCCGGGGCGCGACATCAAACCCCTGCGAAGGGGCTTACGCCAGGAAAAACCGTGCCGTACCGGAAACGCCAGCCAGTTCCGTAACTGCCCATACCAGAGCATCCATCCGGTCAGGTGAAGAGGCGGAACTCCCGGCTTTAAAAGAACACATCTGCTCTTCCAGTTCCGGAAAAACTCCGGCATGGCGTACCAGTTTTTTTTCATAAAATGCCGCCGCCGGTTCAGCACGGGCAAACTTGTCCCGGTGCGCCCGAACCGCTTTTACCCGTACTGCCGGGTCGGTTTTGGCAAAAAGAGCGGCAAAAAGTTCCCCGCCGTTGTTGACTTCGACGGCGATCATATCGGCATTGAGTTGATAATAGAGCCGGATACAGGTGCCGATCCACTCTGCCGGAGGCGCGGAACAACTCCGGTCAGCAAGGATATATATTATCCCCTCACGGTCAACCCCGGCGGCGACGATCCCGGTGCAGTCGCTGTTTTTGCCGGAGGTCACCGCCGGATCAACGCCGATCACCACCCTTTCCAGTTCCGGTATATCCGCAACCCGGTAAGGGTCGATCATGGCGCGGTTCCACAAAGCCCCTTCGCTCTCATCCAGCCATTCGCCTTCCAGAAACCGTCTTCTCTGGGCGGCAGGCAGATTGGCAAGGGTGTTTTCGATGTAATTATCCGGCAGATTTTCCCGGTTGCCCGCCGGATTCATCTGCATGGCGGCGTAATCATCGCCATTGGGGAACTTTTCCAGTGTCACCGGGTCGCATTTTTCCATAAACACCCGGTAACACCAGTGGTTTCTGCCGGGGGGATTGCAGTCATAATAGGCGCGGTTGACCAGCGGGGGAGAATTTTGAGCCAACCGGGTAAGGGCGATTTGGATACTGCGGTAATCCAGTTCGGAACACTCATTGAAGTAGATGGTGGCAAACTCTTTGCCCAGAATTTTATCGGCACGTTCACCATCATCCAGCCCGGTGAGCCAGATTTCCGAACCGTTGCTGAAACGGAAGAAATTTTCCGCTTTGTTGAAGTTCCACTTTACCCGGTTTCCGTAGCGGAGACGGAGAAACTTGGGCAGCGTATCCATGCCGATGGAACTTCTGGCGCTGGTACAGCATTTGCGGATGATCGCATGGCGGCTGCCGGGTGAACGCAATGCCCTTGCCGTCAATGCGGCGGCAAGGACAAAACTTTTCCCGGAACGGGAACCGCCGAAAAGCATCACATGGTGTGCCGGGGAGGAGAGCAGTTCCAATGCCTCTTTCTGCACCGGGGTGTAGGCGAATTTTTTCACACGGTTCCGCTTTTCTGACGGTGGAGAATGAAGTTCTGCCGCGCCGAAGAGATACGCTTCATCAGCGGGGCAAAAAATCCCGACAACTCCGGTTTCTCACCGATTATGCTCAGAATTTTCCGGTGGATCGCCTGCCGCGAACATCCCCGTATCCGGCTTAAAGTTTTGACGGTACTCTCTTTGCCGTCTGCCGGGGCAACGACCTGACAGATCAGGCCGAGAGTATACTCATCCAGCTCCAGCAGATAACGGAAAAATTTCCCGAGCATGGTGATCAACTGGTCACTATCCGCATTTTCCGGCAGAATTTCACCGGAATGATCATTTCTGTTTTTATTCATGTTCATAAAAAAATCCTGCTCCTTGATTTTATCCCCGGTTGAGATGAATAACCGGCGGAAGAATATCCTCCTGCTCATCGCCGCTGTCATCATCATCGTCATCCCCCGGTGAAGTTCCGGGATCGGGAGTGACCGCCGGAACTTTTTCCGCCTTTTCCGCTTTTTCCGCCTTTGCCAGCAACGGGGCGATCAATGCCGCTGCCCGCTGGCCCAGCGGTGAAGCTGAAGAGGAAAAACGGCGGCTTTCCCCGGCGGAACCCAGACTTTGAGTATGGGAGTAAATGCCGGTAAGATATTCGGGATTGAGAAGCAGAAAAATGGTCTGTTCTGCAATGGCGGCATTGAGAAAAGAGCGCTCCTGATCGGTGGTGATCTCACAATGGTTCACCGCCGCCAACACATCTCTTTCGGCAACTGCCAGGGTTCCGGCGCGTTCATCATTCAACGCTTTGAAGTAACTGTCGTGCAGGGGATGTTTTTGAAAAAAGGCATCAACTTCTGATAATGTCATACATCAAGCTCCATAAATTTTCTCCCCTTCCGGGGGGAGAGTTTTCCGGAAGGGAAGAATTTTCACAACTGTGCCGGTCACGCTCCGCGCAAAGCGGCAACTGCTTCACTGCTGGCAAGCAGATTTTTGATCCGGCAGCAGCGCTGTGCCACGTTGCGGAACTCAAAGGTCAATTCACCGATGGCAACCCGGCGGATACCGTCAAAGCCGTGGGGCGTGGCATCCATGTCGGTAATGGAGCGCCCGGCAAGGGGAACCAGAGCAAAACAGCCGGTATCCAGAACCCAGGCGTCGCCGTCGGGCATATCCGGATCAGCCATAATGGTCATGCCTCTGCCGTTGATCTCATTGACAATGACCGCCACATAAGCGCCTCTGCGGTCATCGGAGCGGAGGATCTGGATGCGGTCACGGTACTCATTGGAAATGACCCGCGCCTGACCGGGAGAGCAGAGTATCTGCATCGGATCACCGCCTTCACCGAGAATCGCCTGAGCGGCATCGTTGATCAGGAAACTGTCAAGAGAGCTTTTCCCGGCATCGATGACCGGCACTCCGCTCTGAGTACCGAAAAAGTAGAGGCCGCCGGCTTCACCGCGGGTATTGGCAGATGCTTCCACCCGTCTGCCGAAAAGTGCCACGCGGTTGAGGTCCCGGGCAAGGTCGGCAAGGGCGAAAGCGGTCTGACGGTTGAGCTGACTGTCCGCATTGCCGTAGAGATTTACCGCCAGAGCAGTACCGGAAAGAACGATCTCTTTACGGAAGATCTGAGTGGCGTTCCACTGGGCTCGTGCCAGATGGTAATTTTCCTCACCGTCACCGTTGGAAGTTCCCTCATTCATGGGGGTGGAAACGATGATGAAACTGCCGCCGGATGCCGGAAGATCGGAAACGGAGGCGTACTCCGAACCATTGACGGCGGCAATTTCCACTGCAGCACTGCCGGCAGATACCGCAGTCACCCGGAAAAGTGCCGGATCATCCTTGAGCGCCACCAGAGTACCGGTTTTCAGCTTGGCAGAGTCACCGGCAGAGAGAGTCAGAACACCATTGGAAACGGCAGTGGCAGTAACACCGCGGCCGGTGAGCTGATCTTCCAGATACTCATGTTTGGCGCTGGTCGCCGGAGCGGCGGGGCGGAAGTTGGAAATGAAACGGGGTTCATCTTTGATCACCGTTGCCATAACATCGGCAAGGTCACGTTTACGATTGGCAAAAGAGTAGTTGTACAGCATAATGATTTTTTCCTTTCTTGAATTCTTACAAATATATCTTATCGCCCGGAAGCATCGGGGGCGCCGCTGATGGAAAGGGCGATCTCTCCGATACGGTCAAGCGTTATTCTTTCCCCTGCTCCGGAAACAGGGGAGTCACTTTTCACCACACTTCCGGCGCTGCTGCCGGGGGTGATACGGGCATGGAAACAACCGGGAGCATTGGCAGAAAACTCCCTTACGAACTCCCGCAAAGCATCCGGATTGCTCAGGTCAACACCCCGGCGGGCGGCGGAAAACTCCAGATATTCCGGATCGGAACAGCCGCTTTCACAGCAGATCTTTTCCACAATACTGCGCCGTTGTAAAAGTTCGTATTTTTCCAGCAGCAGGGCATACTCCTTTTCCATCTGCTGAAGTTTTTCTTCGGCGGCAGGGGAAGTACCGCCGGATTCCGGAAGGTTCACCTTTTCCGGTTCACTGTTGCTGACATCACAGCTCATAACTTTTCTCCTCTTTGTAGATGTCGTTGATAATGGACTCTTTTTCTTTCAGACTGACATGACCGATATTGCCCAGCAGTTCCAGAGCAGTCCTGCCGACGGCGCGCTGATAGGCATCACCGGCGTGGATTCCGGAAAGCTGGAGCAATCCGGCGATACCGGCGCTGAGATCGTTGACGGCGAAACGGCGGTTGTAACGCACTTCCGGTACGCTCAGATCAAGATCGTATCGGCGCATCAGTTTCCACGCATCCAATTCGGCTTGTTCCAGAAGATCGGCTCTGGCGGCAAGGAACTGGGCAACATTCTGAAAGTCCCACGCTTTGGATTCCGAACTCTGCCCCTCCCGGCTGCTGCCCTGAACCGCCAGACCGACCACATCGTACAACTCCTGTTTCAGATAACGGTTCTCGGCACGGATGGTATCTGTGGCGATTCCCGACGGACTGATGTAACGGCTGATGCCCTTTTCCTCCACCGATTCCACAATGGCGGCACTGCGGGCAACAGTGGCGGAAAAGTTGCTGCTGTTGCCGCTTTCTGAGCCGAACTTGCGGGCGCTCCGGGCAAAGGAGTCGGAAACCACCAGCATACCGAACATCTGCTTGACCGTGTTCATCTGCGCTTCGGATTCGTTGTTCATGATCGCTTCACTTATCCGCACCACATCCTCGAACCAGTGGTTGGCGCTCAACCCGAAGCCGTCAGGTTCGCAAACGCTCACCAGCGGAACTGCTCCGGTTGGATTGATTCCGGAAGCCACCTCTTTGACCCCTTCAGCTCCGTTTTCATAGAGCCGCCAGCAATTCCGGTCATAGAGACGGCGGCGGCGGATTTTTTTTGCCGGGGTGAATGGATCGCTGCAGCAATACTCCTCTTCGGCGATCAATGCCCAGAGCAGTCTGCCGTCTTCGCCGTAAGCCCAATCGGTCACCTGCAGGGGGGAAAGCGCCCGGACGTATGGGCGCAGGCGTTCCGTTTTCGCCTGCAGCCGGCTGGGAGAACCGGAAAACAGCGGCATTTCCACCAGCAGCCACCCTCTGCCGTAGACATTGAGCAAAGTGGAAAGCTGGCGCATAACGTCGTTGGTACGCAGACCGGTTCTGCTCCAATCTTCCACCAGTTCCGGGTCGGCGCCCTGCCGCACCGGGTCAACGCTCAAAGCGAACTGGGTTATCCGGCGGGCGATCGCCCGGGGATAGTTGAAGTAATACGCCCGGCGGCGCCGCTCGGCGAACTCCAGGTCGATTTCCGACACATGCCGCACCAGTGCCTGTTCGATATACTCCCTGCCGCCGGAATATGCTTCCATTGAGCGGCGCCAGGAGCGTTCATTGGCGAGGTAATCGGCGTGTTTACGGTAAAAAATACAGCTTTTCAACTTTTTCCTCCATTGTATCACAACTTTTTCTCATCATCGGAAAGCAGAGAGTCATCTTCATCCGGCGCCACTTCCCGGCGGTTCTTTTTCCATCTTCCCGGACAGCGGTTTTCCAGCCAGTACATTGCCGCGCGCACATCCGGCTGAATAAATTTTCCGGAACTGTCCTCATAGCCGGTCGCCCGTCTGAATAACGCCTCTTCCACTTCCCTCAAATGCCGTTCATCTTTTTCTTCAAGATCAGATGTTTTTAACTTTCTCTCTTCTTTCATGGCGCTTATTCCTCCTCCATAATAAGGCGCCATTGTCAACACCATTTCCACAAATTGCCGCCGCCAGCAGACGCAGACCCCCTGCCGACATCACCTTTCCCGACGGAGCAATTACCGGATCGGGGATCACTTTTTCCCATTCGATTGTCATTGTAAACTCCATTATAAAACCTCTTCTTTTTTGATTGCACCCATGCAATCACTTCGGGCAAAAAAATTCCGCCCGCCACTCAGCAGCCGTCAAAAACCCAATATAATTGCATTGATGCAATTTTCAAGAGCAAAAAACAGAAATTTTTCAAAAAAATTGCTTGCATGCAATCAATTTTGATGTATATTATTGGTGTAACAGGTAATTCCAAGGAAAGGGATCAATATAAAATGAGAATCACCGAACCATTGCTGTTCTCATTGCGCCGGGCGGTGGCGGAGGCGGGAGATGCCAAGGAGTTCGCCATCCGCAGCGGGGTAAGTGCATCGAATATCTCCCGTTATCTCAGCGGCAAGGTGAAATCCATCACCGATGAGTGCTGGGAAAAACTTCAGCCTTTTCTGGAAGTTCCCCCTGCCGCCGCCGGAACCATTTCCAACACTCCGGAACTGCGGAAGTTCATCCTTGAAGGGATGGAAAAATTGAATATGAGTTCTCCGGAGCAGTTGAGAAAGGCTATCGGTTACACCTCAAGCCGGTCACTGCAGCGCATTTTTGACGGTGAATTGAACTGGTTCCCCGATGTATTGTCGGCGGTCTTTGATGTATTGGAAATAGACCGCCGCAAAGCTCCATTGACTCCGGAAGAGTTATCCATGCTCCAACCCGGCGGACTTTACCGCGACGGCGCCATTCTCGTGCGCCCGGTGCCGGTGGTGGATTGGGCAAATGCCGCCAGCCATCTGGAATCCTTGGAGTCGGAAAATATCCTCATGGGTCACTGGGATGTGGAAAATACTCCCACGGTTCCCGTTCCTGCCGATGCCCGCCGGGACATCCGGGCATTCCGGGTACACGGCATATCCATGGAGCCGCGGATACTGGATGATGATATTGTGCTGGTCGAACCGGTGGAAAATCCCGATGAAATCGCTGATAACAAGGTGGTGATCGTCCGCTTCAACGACAGTGCCGTTTGCGCGGAAAAGGTGGTCTGCAAAAGATTGAGAAGACAACCCGGCGGCAAGGCACTGCTGACCAGCGACAACCCGGAAGGAAAAATCATTCCTCTGGAATCATCCGAAGTCAGCTGGATAGGCGTGGTGGTCAAGAAAATCAGCGAAATGTGAAATCATGACAAACCCGGCAAAAACTTTTGAAATTACTGTCGGATCATGCTATATTATTAAAATGAGGCAACTTCAAAAGTTCTCAAAAATTCTTGAAAATTTCCGTTGCGATCTGAAAGCGGGGCGTTTTCGGGTGTTACCGCTGTGGGTAGCACCCTCAAACTACCGT
>JAZUPS010000252.1:0-15383 GCA_045605305.1 Victivallaceae bacterium | reverse complement strand
CCGAGCTGGAAGCAAGAAAATGCGGAAAAAATTGAAAAATTTTTCAAAAAGCACTTGCAATTTCGCTAAACCGGCGTGATTTTATGTAACTGTTATCCGCTAACATGGATACACCCAAGGTGGGTTGGTAGCTCAGTCGGTAGAGCATCGCCCTTTTAAGGCGGTGGTCCCGGGTTCGAGTCCCGGCCAACTCACCATTTTTTTGTTTGTATTTTCAATTAACAATATGAGGTCGATGAAATGAGTAAGGTCTGCGCCATCTGCGGTAAAACCAAAGGTAACGGCGGCTGCATCACCCGTAAAGGTTTGGCGATCAAAGCCGGCGGTATCGGTATGCACGTCGTTAAAAACGTCAAACGCAAATTTGAAGTCAATTTGCAGAGTGTCAAAATCAACGAAAACGGCACTGTCAAGACTGTCAAGATGTGTACTGCTTGCATCCGTACCGGCAACTACGTCAAAGCGTAAGTCGGCTGTTGATTTTATGAGAACGGACTGAGTTATTGAACTCCGTCCGTTTTTTGTTTATCATAAATTTATCGGGGAGATAAAAATGCTGGGTTTGGGAGATATATACATTGTCGGTGCGGTAGCCGGAAGTGTCGCTGCCTCGATATTCGGAATAATTTACGGAGCGATCCGCTGGAATAAAGACGGAGAGGAAAAATGATTGCATCAGTTGTTTCAGGAGGAATAAATTCCGCCGCCATGGGCGCACTTTTGCTGCTCTATGTATTGATGATCAGCTATCTCGGATTCCGGGGATTCAAAAAGACCCGCAGCAGCAATGACTATCTGCTCGCCGGAAGATCGGTCAACCCCTTCGTCATGGCAATGAGTTACGGAGCGGCTTTTATCAGCACCTCAGCGCTGGTCGGCTTCGGCGGTATCGCCGGTCAATTCGGCATGGGGCTGATGTGGCTGGTCTTTATGAATATCGCTTTCGGCATCATCATTGCCTTTCTCTGGTTCGGCAAGCGGACCCGCCGCATCGGTCTGGTGCTGGATGCCAAAACCTTCCCGGAGTTTATCGGCCGCAGGTTTCAGAGTGAAAAGATGAAAGTGCTGATAGCGGCGGTGATATTCTGTTTTCTGCCGCTTTATTCCAGCGTGGTTCTGATCAGCGGCGCCCGTTTTCTGCAGGAGGTAATGGGTCTGCCCTACAACTGGGTTCTGCTGATATTTGCCGCAGTTGTGGCAGTTTATGTGATCTTCGGAGGTTTGAGAGGCGTAATGTATGTGGATGCCCTGATCGGCACGATCATGGTCGGCGGCATGCTGCTGCTTCTGGTGCTTTGCTATGTGAAACTCGGCGGCATCACCGAAGCCCATCAGACCCTTACTGATATGGCGCCGTTGGTTCAGGAACGTCTGCCGCAGGAGTACCACCTCGGTCACCGGGGATGGACGGTGATGCCGGAATTCAACTCAGTCTGGTGGTGGACTGTGGTTTCCAGTTTGATGCTGGGCGTCGGTATCGGTGCGCTGGCACAGCCTCAGCTGGCAGTGCGTTTCATGACGGTGAAAAGCGACCGGGAACTCAACCGGGCGGTGATGGTCGGTTCCTTCTTCATCCTCTGCACCGCCGGAGCGGCGTACATGATCGGCGCTTTATCCAACGTATTTTTCTACCACACCGACAAAGGCATTGCCGAAGGTCAGGCACAGCTGGCGATCGAAGTAGCCAAAGGCAATCCGGATTTGATCATCCCCATCTTTATCCGGGAGGCGCTGCCGCCGATGGTGCTTTACATTTTCGCATTGACCATGCTCTCAGCAGCTATGTCCACCCTGTCAAGTCTCTTCCATGTCAGCGGCACTTCCATCGGTCATGACATCTGCGGCAAATTCAACCGCAACGGCAACAGTACCTCCTTCACCCGTACCGGGGTTTGTCTGGGAATTTTCCTGAGCCTGATCTTCGCCTATATTCTGCCGCCGGGGATCGTGGCGCGGGGAACGGCGATCTTTTTCGGGGTGTGTGCCGCGGCATTCCTTCCGGCTTATGTGGCGGCGCTTTACTGGAAACGGGCGACCCGTGCCGGGGTGTGGAGCGCCATTGCCGCCGGAGCAGGAGTTTCGACATTCGGATTGCTCTTTCTCCACCGCAAAGAATCAGCAATGCTGGGTATCTGTGAATGGATTTTCGGCAAAACGGAATTGATTTCCGCCCATCCGTGGCCCTTTGTCGATCCCTTTGTCTACGCGCTGCCGATCTCCATTATCGTGCTGACTGTGGTAAGCCTGCTGACTGCGCCGCCGGATAAAGAACTCTTGAATAAGTGTTTTGATGCCGTCAAAAAGTAATTTATCCGGGGCTGTTGCGAAAGCAACAGTCCTGTTTTTTATACTGCTGAAAAAAGTATAACTCCACTTTTTTGACAACTGCATCAAATTTCATTATGCACCTAAAAAGCACCATTTTTTCATATCCGGAGGGGTTGTATTTTACCTTTGAGCGGTTATATTACGACAAAAGAGATATTTCCGGAGAGAAAAATTATGCTTGAAAAAAATTTACGGCAGCCGGACACCCCTCAGCCGTTATATATCCGGCTCTATGAGCATTTGCGGCAATACATTGATACAGAAAAGGCGCGCAAATGCGGTAAATTGCCGACTGAAAAAGAGTTGTCTGCGATGTTCAAAATCTCCCGCAACACCGTTTGTCAGGCATTGAACATGCTGGAAAATGAGCAGCTCATCTGCCGCATCAAACATCGCGGAACTTTTCTTACTTCCTCATTGAATGAGTTCGACCCGCAAAATATCCGCCGCACCATCGGGGTGGTCTTTCCCGATTCACCATCGTGGCAGGATGCCGTTGCCGCCATTGGCAAAATCTGCCGGACAACCGGTTACGACTACAAGCTCTACACCTATGAATGGCGGAACAGTGAAGATGAAATGCGGGTGATCGAAAAGGCGCAGAAGCGTTCCCGGGGGTTGATCCTCTACCCCGGCAGCAACGGCACTGATGCCGACTGGATACGCTCGATTTCCGGAAATTACCCGCTGGTGCTTTTCGATCTGCATATAATCGGTCTGGAGTGCAATTCAGTGGCATCCGACCACTATCAGGGCGCTTACACCCTGGCAACGGCACTGATCAAACGCAACTGCCGCAAATTCTGTATAATCGCTGACAACCGGAAAATTTCCACCATTCACCTGCGTCAATCCGGATACATTCAGGCAATGCGCGACCACGGCATCGACTTTGATGACTCCTGTATCTGGCAGGGGGCGGCGGATAATGGATTGATCGACTTTTTACAGGCAGGCAAATTCGATGCGCTTTTGGATACCAGCCGCCATCTGCTGCCCGGCGGCATCCCCGGCAAAAAGATCTGGTTCGCCCGTTTTGACCGGGTGGAAGAGCCGGAAATCAACGGCTTTCACACCGCAGTTGCCGAACAGAACAAAAAGGAGATCGGCACTCAGGCGGCGCTGCTGCTGAAAAATGTTCTCCGTTACGGAGCCCTGCCGGGGCGCAGAATACTGATTTCACCGACAATAAAATTAAATGATTAAATCAGGAATAATTACCACATGAAAAAGAAAACCATCCACCTCATCTGCAACTCCCACCTCGACCCCGTCTGGCTCTGGAACCGCTCATCCGGCAGAAGCGCCCATTTGAATACCATGCACTCTGTTATCCGGATGATGGATGAAAATCCTGATTTGAAGTTCAACTGCTCTTCGGCGGCACTTTACCGGAATATCGAAGATTACGACCCGGCGCTCTTCAAACGTATCGCCGCTCTGGTCAAAGAAAAACGCTGGGATATTGTCGGCGGCTGGGAGGTGCAGTCAGATGTGATCATCAGCCGTCCTGCCACGCTGATACGGCAGGCGCTCAGTGCAAAAAAATACTTTCAGGAAAAGTTTGATACCGATGTCAAAATCGCCTACTGCGTGGATTCATTCGGCCACAGTGCCGGATTGCCGAAAATCCTCAATACCACCGGTTTTACCCACTATGTTTACATGCGCAGTCATGAAACACCCGGAGTATTCCGCTGGCAGAGCGAAGATGGTTCAAGTGTTACGGCACTGCATATCCTTCACAGCTACAATACCGGAGTGGGGGAAGATTTTCTGAAACTCTCATTGAAACGGAATCTGGAATCCCCGTTGGAGCATCAGGCGATGTTCTTCGGCGTCGGCGACCACGGCGGCGGCATCTCCCGCAAAGAGCTGGCGTTTATCCGGGAGATGCAAAAGCAGTACAATATCGTATTTTCCACCTTGAGCGAATATTTTGAAGCGGTCAAAGATCTGGAACTGCCCACCGTGACCGGTGAACTCGGTCCCATTTTCCGGGGTTGTTACTCCAACTGCCATGGGGTCAAGCGCAAGATCGCCCGCGCCACCCGCAGATTGACCGCCGCAGAAAAACTCGGAGCAGAGGAACATGAGTTGGCTGAACCGTGGAAAGAACTGCTTTTCAACCATTTCCACGACATTCTTCCCGGCACCTCCATCCGCGAAGCGTTTGAAAAGGATATTTTCCCCGGTATCGGCAGTGTGGAACATGCCGCCGATGCCGTTATTGACCGTCAGCTTTTCCGCCGCAGTGCCAAACTGGATACCATGTTTATGGATGAAGGCGGGGTTTTCTTCTGGAATCCCCACCCCTTTGCCGCCACATCGATCATGAGTCTGGAAGGATTTACCGACCCCAACCGCTGCGGAAGGGATTTCAATGTACTGCGGGATGCAAACGGGAATGAGTATCCGCTTCAGATCCTGCCGCCGGCATCCACGCTTGGCCCCTGCGGAATGCCCTGGGGCAAACTTACCGCCGTCATCCCCATGAGAGCAATGGAGGAAAAAACGCTTGCTTACGGCAGATCGGATACGGTATTCCCCAACGTGGGTTTTGAACGGCAAATCGCCCTGCTGAAACAGATTTCTCTGGAAGTGTGTTACGATGACTCCCGCACCTGGGGTTTCGGTCTGAACCGTTTTGATTCAACGCTGGGTAAAATGAAGCTGACCGGAGTTGAAAGATTCATTGACGGTCCGGTATGCAGTATTCTCCGTGCAGAATATGTTTACGGCAGTTCCACGCTCCGGCTTGATCTCTGCGATTTTGCCGGGATCGAAGAGCTCGGGGTCAAAGTCCGCCTCGATTGGCACGATGTCAAGTGTGCATTGAAGTTCTGCTGGAATCACGGTTTGAAGAAACCGGAGTTCCACACCGGTTCCTCTGCCGCCGACATCTGCCGCATGGATGAGAAAAATTATGACTGGGTTGCTCAGGAGTGGCGCGGCAGTAACATTTATCAGAAACAGCCGTTTATTGATGAATTTTCCATGATCGACTGGTGCGCTGCCGATGACGGATTCCGTACTGCGGCGATCTATGCGCCGGATATCCACTCCTGTGACCATGCGGATAACGTGCTGCGCCTCACCCTGCTGCGCCCGGTACGTTATGCCGATTACGCCAACTTTGCCCCGAATGAAGAGAGCGGCTGGATGGATCTGGGAGTCAATGAGCGCCGCTTCTGGATGGCGCCGCTGAGGGCAGTTCCGGTATCAGAACTGCCCCGCATGGCAGAAGCCCGCCTTGCCAATGGCGAAGTACGGGAGATCACCGCTCACCCCGCCGGAGAGGGGATCGAACTGCCCTTTGCCCTGAAGATCGACAACCCGCAAGTAACCGTACTGACCTGCCGCCGTATCGAAGGAGGCAAGAAGGAGCTTACCCTGCTCAACCACGGAGATGAAACCGAAGTTTCCACCCCCGCCGGAGTGATCAGAATCCCGGCTAAAGCACTGAAGATCATCTGCTGGTAACAGCCGGAGGAAGTGGACTGTCTTTTTACGGCAGTCCCTTTTTTTTGCCCTTTTTCCGGCAAAAAATCCGGCTTTTTCCATGAGATGATATTACCATGCACAAGATATTTTTTCAGCTCCACACCCCGCCTGAAAGGTAAAAAAAGCTCAGCATATCCAGTGCAGAAAAACCTTTGTTATCATTATTAATATAGATAATTAAGGTTTTATCCCGGCACAAGGAAAAAAAGCCGCCGGAATGTAATTTTTTTGCGGAATAAGAGCTTTTTACACAAGATGAGACGATTTTACTCTTTACATAAAATTTATCCCAGTGTATATTATGATGCAGAATAGTAATTTCAGGTACCTTAAACAACTTTTTAGCACAAAGGAGTTCTCATGAAACACCAAAGAATCGCCCTGCTGGTGGTTGCCTTGCTGATGACAGCAACGTCGTTATCTTTCGCCGGAACGCTTGACCGCGGTGAAAGACGGATCAGAATTTCCACCGCCAAAAAAGCAGAAAATGCAGTGGAGATCGTGGTTGTCAGGCAAACTCCGATCCTGAAACTTGCTGCCGAAGAGCTGCAGAACCATATCAAAACCGCCACCGGCATCACTGCCCCGGTCGTCTCCGCCCCCACGGAAGGCAAAGTTTCGCTGATCCTCGGCGACAATGAGTTTTCCCGCGCCGCCGGATTGGATGTCAACACTCTGGCAAGCGAAGGATTTTTCATCAAACGTCAGGGCAGCCGCATCTATCTGCTGGGTAAAGATTCCACCAATATCGATCCTCAGAGCAACCCCTGGTATATGTGGATGAAACGCGGTACTTTGACCGCGGTATATGACTTTCTGGAACGCTTCCTCGGAGTCCGTTTCTACTTTGCCGGTGAACACGGCACCATCGTGCCGGAAAATCAGCAGTTGACTCTGCCGCTTGAAATCGACATCATTGACCGCCCCGATCTGATCAGCAGAGAGAATTACAGCGGTCCCAATTCGGTATGGTATGATAAAAATGACAAATATCTCGGCTCCATCAAGGGAAAAAATCTCAACTTCCTGCGCCACCGTTACTCAGAGAGCCACATTCCCTTCGGTCACGGTCTGGATTACATCAATCTGATCCAACGCTTCGGCAAGACTCATCCGGAGTATTTCGCCCTCACCCATGACAACCGGCGTTACAAAGAAGCCGATCATGTCCACCCCGGTCACATCTGTTTCCACAGCAATGTGGTGGAAGAGATCTATCAGGATGTCAAAGCCTATCTGACCGGGAAACCGGCATCAAGCCGCGGCATAAAACACTGGGATGTCAACTTTGCCTGCAACTCTTTCGTCTCCGTCATGCCGGTGGACTGGCTCTTCTGGTGTCACTGCGAAAAATGCACCAAAATCGCTCCGGGAGGCAGAGGTTATCAGACCGATCCCAAAGCCGCGCAGGCAATCAGCAACGCGGTATGGAAATATACCTCCGACATTGCCAGACGCCTGACCAAAGAGAACATCAATGCCACTGTCACCCAGATGGCTTACGGCGCCTTGAAACGTCTGCCGGAGTGCGAAATTCCCAAAAACGTCTCCGTCCAGCTTGCCGTCAACGGTCTCGGTATCCCGGCGCACTGGCAGAGCGACCTTGAATTGCTGAAAAAGTGGTCAAAAAGATTCAACGGCAAAATCTCCATCTGGACTTATCCCGGCAAACACATGAGCAAGCGGGAGCTTAAAGGCATCCCCGCCATGATGCACCGGGAAACCGGCAAATATCTGCAGCTTGTCCGCGATTACATCTATGGATGCTTCCTTGAAAGCGAAACCGATTACGAAATTTTCCACTACCTCAACTACTACACCTTCGGCAAAGTCGCCTGGGATCTGGATACCGATCTGGATAAACTCCTTGATGAGCATTACCAACTCATGTTCGGTGCCGGCGCCGGTGAGATGAAAAAGTTCTTCGATGAATTGGAAGATCTCTGGTGCAAAAAAGTCACCGGCAAAATCGTGGATACCGCCTACGGCCCCGATACTCAGCTGCCCAGTGACTTTGATTTGTGGACGAAGATCTACTCCCCCGCCAAACTCAAAGAACTCAACTCCCGTATCGACAACGCTAAAAAAGCGGTCAACGGCGACAAAAAAATCATCGGCAGACTGGAATTCATGCGCCGGGAAATGCTCGGCCCTCTGATGAAACGCGCAGAGCAGTTCGCCAAAGATCAGGCCATCGTCGGCGACTGGGAGTTCCATATCAGCGAACCCATCGCTCTGCGCCCCCATCAGGGTGACGTGGGAGAAGTTACCACCAAACTTACGGTCAAAGATAATAAAGGTTACTATGTATTCATCTTTGAATGCAGTGAACCTTTTATGAAAAACGTCAAAGCCGACTGCAAAGAAAAAGATAAAATCGGCGTTTTCATGGATTCCTGTGTGGAAGTGCTGCTGAATCCTTCCGGTGACCGCAACACCTATTACCATATCGGCGCCAACCTCAACGGCACGGTCTCCGATTCCATCTGGAACCGCAATGAGAAGAAACCCGATTACAGCTGGGACTCCAATGCCGGAGTTATCGTGCAGAAAAATGCCAACGGTTTTATCATCAACATCCACTTCCCCAAGAAGATTCTCGGCGAAATAAAAGCTGACGGATTCCCGGTCAACTTTGCCCGTCACCGGGTTATCACCGGCGACAATGCCAAAAAGGTCAAAGAGACCAACTACCAGTGGAGTCCGGTTCCCGGCAGATCATTCCACGATATTGAACAGTGGGGCGTGATGAAAACCGGCGCACCTGAAAATAAAAATCTGCTCAAAGACGGCGGCTTTGATACCGGCAACGTCTGGCTGCCCAATACCGTCGGCGCATGGTATGTATGGAGCAGTAATCAGAAAGAGCTGGTCAAAATCAAAAACACCGTGCGTGACCGCTATATCTTCATGAATGGAACCGCTTCGCTACGGCTTACCAACTGGAACAAGCACAACATCGCCGCCGGACAGAAGTTCAAAGGTTTGAAGCCCAACACCCGCTACCGTTTGAGCTTCTTCCTGAGAACCCGCGATCTGAAGGGACCCGGAGGCGCCGGAGCATACCTTACCATCGGCGGCAGAAACTTCAGCTTCCCCGGAATCCGCATCACCGGAGACAGCGACTGGCATCAGCGCAATTTCGACTTCAAAACCGCCTCCGATGTCAATCCTGCCACTGAGTGTCAGCTGGGACTCTGGATCTGGAACTGCGCCGGTCAGGCGTGGTATGACAATGTTTCAATTACTGAAATCAAATAACCATAAAAATATAACCCCTCTAACAAAAAGGAGAAATATCATGAAAAAAATCTTTTCCCGCTCCCGTTACGATGAAGGCAGTTTCCTCTCCATGCGGAGAGGAAAGCACATGTGCTTTACCCTGATCGAATTGCTGGTGGTGATCGCCATTATTGCCATTCTGGCAGCGATCCTGCTCCCGGCGCTCAACAGCGCCCGTGAGCGCGGCAGATCAGCGTCATGCATGAACAACTTCAAGCAGCTGGGAACAGCCACAATGCAGTATCTGCAGGATAATGACGGCTGGTATTTTGGAGCAGCTTTCGGAACCAGACATTGGTCATACGGAGACAACACAAACGGACTTCTTTCTCCCTATCTTGGAGCAGATCAATGCCAGAATCGCGGTGCATTCATAAACGGCAAAATCAGTTTTATTGCCTGCCCCTCGTTACAGGTAGATACTGCCGACAAATACAGTCTTGCCTTCAGAGCCCCCAATGATAACGCTGAATACAATACCGCCAATTGGAGCACCTGCGTAAGAGAATCCAAAATCAAAAAAGCAAGCGCCACTGCAATGTTTGCTGAAGTTGATGCGGAAACCAGTGCTGATCAGGCTCTGCTTTTCAGCATGAATCAGAATTCTGTCACCTTTGGTGGTCTGCCCATTGTCGGTCGCCACAACAAAAGTGCGAATATCTGTTTTTATGACGGTCATGTGGAAAACCGTACAATGAGCAGTATTCCTTTTTATGATACCGGCGATTGGACCAATTATTACAAAGCCTTCTGGAGAATATGGCCGACTTCTGATGGAGCATCTCTTTTTTAATCAAGTTGTCTACCAGCATTTCCCCAAATCTGCCTGAAGCGATTCGGGCAGATTTGTTTATCTGAAGAACAAGTGTATTATTGACCATGCAGGATAAATTACTCCTTCCCCCCGTGATATACGGCACTGTCGGCATAGAGATGAATCTCTACTTTGCCAATGTTTTTGCCTGTATAAATCCGGCAAATTATTTTTTCAAGTTCCATTGTCCCATCGGCAGATGCGATCAGGAACGCTGGCGCTGTATCCCGGGGGTGGAGGATGCAGGAACTCATGAGGCGGAGATCGAAGTTTTAAGCGACAGCGGTACCGTTGCCAGAGGGCAATGCCGCGTGGTGATCAACCATGCCGATGCCGCCGCCGGAAAAAAACTCCGCCTGCTGATGATCGGGGACAGTTTGACCGATCAAACCTGTTACCCGGCAAATTTACACTCCCTTGCAGTGAAAAACCATATCGATCTGACCATGCTCGGCACCAATATCCCCCTTGAGTTCCGGAATCTTCCGGGAGGGAAATTGATCAACTACCCTCCGGCAGAGGAGCTTGAAGGTGTCCGTCATGAAGGTTGGGGAGGCTGGAGTGCCTGCACCTTCCTCCACCGGAAAAAGGCCATTGAAAGCACCCCTTTTTATCACTGGAACAGCGCCTCGCCTTTCATCAATGAAGCCGGTGTTTTTGATTTCAAAGGTTATCTTGAGAAAAATTGTGACGGCATTGCTCCGGATGTGATCATGCTTGCCCTCGGCGGCAACGATATGCTCCAGATCAATCCCGGTAACCAGCAGTCAGTTATCGACGGTTTTCTTGACAATATGCAGAAACTTTACCGACTGCTGCGAAAAGATGCCCCCGATGCCATATTCGGTATCGGCCTTGAGCCATTCGGTTCGATGGATCAGTCATCATGGGGAAAATCTCACGGCTGCAGCTGTTTCGCATGGGATAAAAGAAATCTCACGCCTCCGGCGTATGTGCGCTTGAGTGAGTTTTTCGCTGAGGAAAAAAATTGTTCCATGATGCCGCTTTACACCGACATTGATCCGGTCAACGGCTATATCCGCAGTGAGGAAGCATGTTTTGAAGGCAGTCCGCTTACCGTGATCCGGGGAGTTGACTCCCTTCACCCCTGCCCCGCCGGTTACCGGCAGGTCGCCAACAGCGCCTTTTCGTGGCTTTTGGAACTCCTGAAGAACTTTTGATTATGAGTAAAGATAAATACAACGTTACCAATTTCGCCCACACCATCGACACCAGCTGCGATTTGAAAGTCCGGATGCTGGAAACCAGAGACGGTGTAAAACTCCACACTATGATCTATTTTCCGGCAGATTCCGGCGATGCCCCGCTGCCGGTACTGCTTATCCGCACCGCCTACCATCAGCCGGTAAACCTGCTGCTGCCGGATAAACGAATGGCGGAAAATAATCTCGTTTATATCGTCCAGAGCTGCCGGGGAACCGGTTTCAGCGAGGGCGAATTTGATCCGGCAAAACCGGAACAGGAAAAGAACGATGTGGAAGATCTCTTTTGCTGGCTGGAAAAACAGCCGTGGTTCAATGGCAGATGTGTCATGTTCGGCGGCAGTTACACCGGCTGGATGCAGTGGTGCGCCGCCCGCACCGGCTTTGACGGTCTGGTGGGTATCGCCCCCTGGGTGGCGCCGGTTTACGCCTGTATCGGCAGTGCCATCAAGGGGGGAGGTTTGCGGCATGATCTGGTGATCAACTGGGTGCTGAACCTCTATCACCGCCGGAAATACGGCTTTCAGAATATGCCGGATTATGAGTCCATGGGGGTATTGAAGCACCTGCCCTTATCCGACTGCGACCGTGCCGCAGGTTATGACCGGGTCGAAGCGTTTCAGCGGATGATCAGCAATGTGGATTCCCCCGGAAAAATTTTAAGTCATCCGCTGGAATATTTCCCGAAGTTGAAAGTTCCGGCATTTATTGCCGGGGGATGGTTCGACCCCTTCAAGGATGAAACCATCACCACTTTCCAGCTGATGAAAAAGGTTGCGGCAACGGAAAAAGCGCGAAAATTCACCCGACTCTGGCTCGGTCCGTGGGAACATGTCGGATTGATCAACCATGACCTTTTCGGCGAAGCCGGAAAACAGGATGAGGAACTTGCCGCAGAAAACAGGTTCCTCATGGGACTTTTGAATGATCCGGAGTCTGACCCGATCCCGGAAATTCCGGTTGTCCGCTACTTTATGATCGGCGAAAACCGCTGGCACGATGCTGACGACTGGCCGCCGCCGGAAAGCAGACTGCGAAAAATCTTTCTCCACTCCTCCGGTACTGCCAACAGCTCCGGCGGAGACGGTGTTTTAAGTGAAACCGCCCCGGCTGAGGAGATGCCGGATTCCTACATCAGTGATCCGTCAAACCCCGCCGTATCCTGCGGCGGCAAATGCACCGCACTGGGGTGTTATGACCGGAGTGAGGATGAAAAACGCTCTGATATGCTGGTTTACACCACCGGAGTGATGAAAAAAGCATTGACCATTGCCGGAAATATCAAGTTCCATTTCCACGCCTCGGCATCCACGCCGGATACCGATTTCTGCGCGATTTTGACCATGGTCACGCCGGAAGGCAACTCCCTTTTCCTGACTGCCGGAATGATCCGGGCGCGCTTTTGCAACGATTTGGAAAATGGCGAATTGCTCACCCCCGGCAAGATTTATGAATTTACCATCGATCTTTCAGATATTGCCGTAAAAATCAATCCCGGCCATGCTTTGAGATTGGAAATTTGCGGACAATATTACCCCCTGTGGCATATCAACCCCAATACCGGAAATCCGCTGAAAGATGATGATAAAATGCAGATTTCCCGGCATACGATCTTCCACGATGAAACTCATCCGGCATATTTGACTTTGCCGGTTCTGGAAGAAGCCTGAGGTCATCCAAGCCCCTTTCCGCGGCAGACCGGGGCGGGAAAACTTTCTTTCCTCCCCGGTTTGCCCGGTTGACAAATCCCCGCGCAAGTGGTATATTCTGTATATGATCGGGTTGCAGCAACTCTAAAGGAGAGGGGCAAATGGAGAGCAAAAATTTGAAAATATTGATGATCGGCAACAGTTTTTCCATCAGCGTGGGATATTTTCTGCCGTCGATCGTCAAAAACGACGGCAAACACACTCTGGATTTGACCAGCGCCTACATCGGCGGATGCACGCTGGATATTCATTATCAGCATTTGACGGATGCCGAAAAAGACCCGGAGTTAAAACCATACCTTATCTCTATCTGGAAAAACGGCGATACCTCCCTCCGCGGCGTGACCTCAATGGGCAATGTCAATGAACTGCTGAAAAATAATCAGTATGATATAGTCACCATCCAGCAGGGCAGTATGAAGTCATGGGATCCGGCGAGTTACGAACCATTTGCCGGGGAGTTGATCAAATATATCCGCAAATACCAGAAAAATGCCGAAATCATCATTCAGCAGACCTGGTCATACCGTTCAGATGCCCCCGCCCTGAAAGAGTTGGCGCTGGATCAGGATACCATGTATGAGAAGTTGCGTGCCGCTTACAAAGAGTTTGCAGAAAAATACGCTTTGCGGATGATCCCGATGGGGGATGCGGTTCAGCTTTACCGTCAGCGCGTTCCGGAAAAGTATCAGGCTCCTGAAAGAGAATTTCAATATCCGGAAGCTCCCTCTGCCAATGGTGATCTGGTGGGGCTTTCCTATTGGCTGAAAGATGAAAACGGCGGTAACAAACTGATTACCGACACCATCCATCTGAATGAAGCCGGACAATTCACGCAGGCAGCCCTCTGGTATGCCTTTATTTTCGGCGAACCGGTCACCGCCGCCGCCGGAGTATTCAAAGATATTCAGGGGAATAACGATCTGGAACTGCTTTTAAGCTGCGCCGCCGATGCCATGAAAAAGATATAACACCGGAAATTTTGATCTTCCCCGCTTTCCGCGGCAAAAGGAATGTATATTTCATGTTTACAAGACATTTCCTTCAAAAAAAATAAAAAAACAGCTTGTAAAAGTATTTTTCCCGTGATATAATAATATTGTGGCATTTGTGCAAAGCATTTGTCATTCAATCAGAAAGGAATGGAAAAATTATGAAAAAAATGTTTCTTATGCTGTCGGTGTTTGCGCTGATATTCTCCCTCGGTGCCAATGATATTTTTTTGAAAAAGTTCTCCCGTGAGTTGATAAATTCCCGGGGAAAGAGGGTAAAAACCGCAGTTGCGCTTGACCGCAAGCGGATGGTGGCGCTTTATTTTTCCGCCTCCTGGTGTCCGCCGTGCCGTTCATTCACCCCGAAATTGGCAGAATTTTATGAAAATGTGGCGAAAAAAAACGGTCTGGAAATAATTCTGGTGACCTCTGACCGCGATGAAAAGGCGATGATGAATTATCTGAAAAAGATGCCGTGGCTGGCGATACCTTTTGATTCTCCGCAGATTGCGGCATTGAAACGGGAGTTCCGGGTCAGCGGTATTCCGCAGTTGATCGTGCTGGATGATAATTGGCACAAACTTTCCACCAGCGGACGCATGGAGGTGATGCGTTTGGGCAATAAGGCGATCGATCAATGGAAAGACCGCCGTATGCCGCCGCAGATGCGCCGCGAGGAACCTTCTCCCCGGAACAAAAAATCCACCCCCGCTCCGGAGAAGCGGTCCAAAGGAACGTTTTCCCGGTAATTGCAGCTCAACCCCGGAACAAAAATGGATAAAATTTGCTTTTTTTCGGGAAAACAGCTTGCAAAAGTGAAAATGTGGTATATATTAAGTAACATGATGTAAAACATCACCCGTTAATCGGGCGTATAGCTCAGTTGGTTAGAGCGCCACGTTGACATCGTGGAGGTCGTAGATTCGAGTTCTACTACGCCCACCATCCTTCGCTAAAGCTACGGATGGCAGGCCGTCAGGAATGCCATGCGTAGATTTTTTTTGCGCAAGCAAAAAACCGGAGTGCAACGGAGCGTGCGAAGGATGCCCTCCATAGCTCAGAGAGCGGCGGAGGGCTGTGCGGCTACGGATGGCAGGCCGTCAGGAATGCCATACGTAGATTTTTTTTTGCGCAAGCAAAAACAAGCGGAGTGCAACGGAGCGTGCGAAGGATGCCCTCCATAGCTCAGAGAGCGGCGGAGGGCTGTGCGGCTGCGAATGGCGACAACCGTTCAACAGAAGCCACTGACAATGTTTTACACCTATATTTTACGCAGTATTGAACATCCTGAGCAGCGTTATATCGGTCATACAGCTGATTTACGGGAACGTTTGAAAAAACATAACAAAGGCGATGTGCCTCATACTGCAAAATTCCGTCCGTGGAAAGTTGAAACATACATTGCCTTTGAATCAGAAGAAAAATCTATTGCTTTTGAACACTATCTCAAATCCGGCAGCGGTCACGCTTTCGCCAAGCGGCATTTCTGATAGATTTTTATTTACAAGTATTACTTTTGTCGAAATTTATC
>JAZUPS010000251.1:0-4545 GCA_045605305.1 Victivallaceae bacterium | reverse complement strand
AAAAATGTACGCACCTGAAATATTCAATCCATCTAGAAAAATGCCAACGCCAGTTAATTCTTGCCATGTTGTATAGTTTTTGTTATTTCTAAACAAATTAAATAACTTTTGTTTATTGCTTGGCGTCAATTTTAAAACAATATAATTATCGTTCTGCTTGACGACATTATCAGAATAAAGTAAAAATGGTAAAACGACATTGTATTTAGAATTTATTTCATCGTTTATTTTTTTTTGACGGCTTGAAGAATCATAAAGCAATTGCAGTGGAAGGCGCAGTTCCGGAGAAAAGTTCGCAGTGTCCAAAAGATGGGAAAATATGTAGGCATTGCGTGCCAAGGACGCTTTGCCGACTTTTGCCTCACGGTTCAGAAAATCCGGGGCGTCGGCACAAAGCACCAAGGGCAACATAAGAATAAAGAACAAATGGACACTCTTTAGCATGCCGTTATCAAAAAACTGTGTACAACTGTATATCAGCGTTTTTCAGAGAATTCCTTTAATTGTCTGTGGTAGTTAATGTATTGTCAGTAAGGGATTTTGTCAAATCAAAGGTGGGAAAATCCGGATACATAAAATTCCCGCAAGACAAGCAAAACACGGGGCTTTAACCCTGGATTCCCGTAAACGCATAACGAGATAACGCTTTAATCCCAGTATTTTCGCCTGGATTCCAAAAAAATCCAGGTTTTTTTGTTGCGCATTCATCGTTATGTGTTATATTGCATACACATAACGATAACAGGAGACTGCAATGGGCATTATTCATCAGAAAGACAAGCGTTCCGGTATCACCTACGCATACGAATCCGTTTCCTACTGGGACAAGGAAAAGCATCAGTCGCGGGCCCACAGGAGGCTGATTGGCCGTGTTTCAGAATCGGGCGAGGTCATTCCAACGGACGGACGATGCAGCGGAAAAGCGGCTGGCATCAAGCGGACGCGCAGGCGGGGACCTGTCCCCGTGACGCAGATTCAGCGTTCATTCTACGGCGCGACATGGCTTCTGGACCAGATTGGGGAGAAGCTGGGCATAGTTGGGGACTTGCGCGCCTGCTTCCCGGACGACTACCGCAGACTGCTGTCCATCGTCTATTACCTCATTCTGGGCGACAACCGCGCGATGATGTACTTCAAGTACTGGGCGCTGAACCACATGCATCCCTATGGTGAGGACATTTCCTCCCAAGACAGCAGCAGACTGTTCGCGTCGATATCGGAGGACGCCGTCCGCTCGTTTGCCCGCCTCCAGGGGAAGCGCCGTCTTGAAAGGGAATACTGGGCGTATGACTCGACGAGCATATCGAGCTATTCGGAAACGCTGAGGCAGGTCAAATACGGAAAGAACAAGGAATCGGACCACCTGCCGCAGATCAACCTTCTCCTGCTGTTCGGGGAGAAATCAGGCCTGCCCTTCTATTACCGCAAACTGTCGGGAAACATCCCCGACGTGAAGACGGTGAACACCCTTGTGAAGGAACTTGACATCCTCGGATATGGGAAAGTCAAATTCGTCATGGACAGGGGCTTCTACAGCAAGGCGAACATAGACCGGCTCTCCCGGCATCACCACAAGTTCATCGTCGCCGTCAGCACGGGGCTTTCATTCGTGAGGAAGCGCATTGCCGAAGTAAGGGAAAGCATCCGCGACTACGGAAGCCATGATTCCCGCTACGGCATCGGATGCGACTCCAAGGCCATGGAATGGGAGTATTCCCAGGAACGCCCGTACAAAAAAGACATCATATCGGGAAGCAGGCGGATGTATCTGCATGTCTACTACAGCGTCCAGAAGGCCGCGGACGAGGAACTTGAACTGAATGCACGCCTGGACGGTCTGCGCGATGAACTGCTTTCAGGACACCGTGTCGATAGTCATGAGAAGGCATATGGGCAGTTCTTCGAGGTCCGCGAGACGCCGAAGCGGGGGATCACGGTGAAAATCAAGGAGGACGCTGTTCGCGAGGCAAGACAGCTGCATGGCTTCTTCGCGCTGGTCAGCAACGAAGTTAAGGACCCCATCGACGCGCTGAGCACATACAGGGGAAAGGACATCGTTGAGAAGGCCTTCGGAAACCTCAAGGAGCGGCTGAACTGCAGGAGGCTTCTGGCGTCATCCGAGGAATCTTTGAACGGCAAGCTGTTCGTCGAGTTCGTCGCGCTGATATACCTGGCATACATCAACAGGAAGATGCAGGAACATGGCCTGTACAAGGACTATACGATGGAAAAACTTCTGCTGGAGCTGGAATCCATCCAGAGCATCTGCGAACCCGGACGGGCGCCGATAGTCTGCGAGGTCCTGGAAAAGCAGCGCGACCTTTATGCGGCATTGGACGTCATGCCGCCGCAATGACATTCCTCGTTATGCGTTGACGGGAATCCAGGTTTAACGGTACTCCACGTTGCCGGGAAACTCCCGCGGGTCGTGGAAAGGCAGGAAAATCTTGATCGTATTCGGGGAAGGCGAAAAGAATTCTGGAGGATGAACGTAAATGATTTCGCTTTCCGGGTAGGCATCAGCATAGTCGGAAGCATATCCGAAAAGTATCAGTTTGCTTGCGGATAACTTTTTAAATCCGGGCTGTAAAGGAATCCGATATTCTTCATTGCAATATGCAAGAATTGCCTTGATTCCCCAGGAATCATCATAGAGGATCAGCTGTGCATCAGGCGATGTAATGGCGATATCATCTTTGATTTTTGGAACTTGTTTTTTGCATAGTGCAAATGGTATAATGACGCATACACAGGAAAGAAATACGGCAATACCCAGTTGTTTACGGTTAATTCTGCCCCGGATAAGAACGGCAAGCAATACGAGAAAGAGGCATAACAGAAGCCATGACAGGAAAAAATTCAACCGTGACAGATTGCCGTAAGCCTGGAAATCTGCAAGCAAATCCCAGTCGAATATACTGGCGCTTGATGCGGATAGACATAGCCCTGCAAAGGCACACCAGGTCCGCACTTTTTTTATTCCGCGCAGTAAAGCATAAATAAGCACACGATAATGAAACACAACTTGGGGATTGTGCGGAGCCTTCGTTTTGACAACGATTGTTTCCGCAGCAAGGAACAGCGGAAACATAAATATCGCAATCGACAACAATCGTATCAAATGAACACCCCCATAGGGTAACAAGAATAATTTAACTACGACTCCTTTATCAATACACATTTCCGTAGAATGACACCGATTATTTCCCCAATTATTTCCCGTGTATAATTGATAATACTCTTGCATCAGATTTGCTGATTACAATTTCGGCCACTCCTCCCTTGGCTCCAAGTTCACCATGAAAAGAACCAGTAATTTTATAGGAATCTTTATTTTCAGAAACACGCCAAGGCTTTTGTTTCAATACTTTTTTCCCATACTTATTCTCTAAAATTATTTCAGCCAATTTGATAGCAACTTCTTTGTTTAAATCTAGATTCACTATTTTTTCCCCCTTGTTTATTTCGGGCATTGAGACGGTATGTTTTCTTATTTTGCGTGCACCTACTTTTCTCAAATTATCTGTTTCTTGTGCAAAGCAGAGTCCTATCAATGTTATAATAAAAATCACTACTGCGTAAAACTTTTTCATAATCACTCCTGTTTTTTAGGTTTCAAAGGATTGGGATGCTTCGGATCATAAGGCATTTGGTCAGAAATGGTGCTATTCCTTTTACCTTGAGGCTGTGTAGGATCATATTATTGTCATTATCTGTCATATCTGCAAGTGAAAAAATATCATTGTTATAGCCACTATCGTAAGCCGCATGAGCATGAATATCTGCAGCGGGTTCTATTCCATTTGGGGGATGAGATGGAGTCACGGAATCTTCGACCACTACATTAGGAGCCGTATAACTTTTGGAGTTTTCTCTTTTTTGGAGAAGAACTTGATCCTTTCCCCCCAGGGAGTTACCCATAGAACGCCATCTTTATCATAATAGGCAGTACTTTCCAATTGCGGTGAACGCCACGCAAAACCGAATAGTCCACTCTTTTCGACAGATGAACTGTAAACCAACTGCACCGGAAGTTTCAATTCCGGAGAAAAATTTGCCGTATCCAACAGCCGGGAAATCGAATAAGCATTTTCAGCAAGGGAGGCTTTCCCGGCACTCATCGGTTTGGAAATAAAATTTACGGCATCTGCGAACAACGAAACAGAGAGCAAGGCAGAACAAAGTAAGAACCACTTTTTCATAATAAGACTCCTGATATTTTGTCATCCTACGGTCTATGTGTACCATATCATAGAAATATTATTTTGTCAAGAGCTGTTGAGGATTTTTTTGTAAAAAATATCTTATATCTTTTCAACTTTTACGTTAAAACGCAAAAAAGCGGCAAGATTTCTCCTGCCGCCAAGCGTTTCCCGCAATCACCGTTCCGGAAAACCGAAAAGCCTCCGCTGTTCTGTGAAATTATCTTCATCATCTTTGGCATTGATTATAGCAGTCTTTCCACTACCAAACATATTACAAGATGCCTTTCGCAGACAGCGTTAATGTAATTGGTGGTAATTGCTGCCATTTTATACAAATGAC
>JAZUPS010000250.1:0-3205 GCA_045605305.1 Victivallaceae bacterium | reverse complement strand
AGACTTCACCGGTGGAGCTGTACCGGTCGGTGCGGAACAATGTGCCGCTGTCGGAGACAGCTTGGCTATTTATTGGATTTTGAGGTCAGTTTTGAGTGCCGACTGGAAGGCACGTTTTTCATTTACGTTTTTCAGCCAGCGGCGGATCTCTTTTTCATAGAGCAATTCCGGCTGCTTCATCATGGCGATCCCGGAGTATCCGGCAAGCGCCGGAATATAGTCAAAGGTCAGAAGTTTGTAATCTTTGCCGGGGGTAAGTCCGTACCCCTGTCCGCAATTTACCACCGGGAGAACGATTTCCTGATTCAAAATAAAGATTCCTTTAGGTATCTGCGGCGAACCGAACAGACTCCGCCCGATTTCAGCCACATCCCCGGTGAAGTCTTCAAATTTTTTACTCAAACACCAATCGCTGCGCAACCGGGCTCCGAGTTCAATGGCGGACTCGTAAAATGACAAAACCCGTTCTGCTATATAAGGACGGGAGACGGTAGGACGGCGGGAGACGAAAGCTATATCCCGCCCGGCTTCGATCAAAAGCCAGGAAATCCCTTCGCGGATGCTGGAACGGGGATCGGTGATAATGTGATCAAATCCGTCATAATCCCGGTTCAGCAGCAGAACCGGGATGTTGCGCTGGCGCAATTTTTCCAACAGCGGAAGCTGAAATATTTGCGGACGGTCTGTTATCACAGCGGTTCCGGGAAGACACAGTGATTCCAGTTCCATCTGGCTGCGCCTTGCCGATATCCATTCAACTGATATCTGTAAATCATCAAAATTCAATGACGACAGGTCAGAGAATTGATCCGGTTGGCTTCTGAAATAGGGAATCAGCTTCAGTTTTCTGATTTGTCCGTCGGTTTGTCTGGCATTCCGGACATAGGTGCCGCTGCCTTTTTTTCCCGCCAGCAGACCATCCCGGATCAATATATCGACCGCCCGTTCAATAACGGTACGGGAACAGTTGAAGCGGCGGCACAGTTGACTGCGCGATGGAATCTTTTTCCCGAGGGGAAATCTGCCATGCATGATCTCTTCCCGGAGATATCCTTCCACTTGAAGCGTTTTTGACAGCATGATGATCTCCCTTTTATGTGCTTTATCTTAAAATAATACAACAATACAACTTTTGCAAGCACTATTGTGCTGATTAATAATGAAAAATTGATATTTTTTATAATATAACAAGTAAACTTTTTTGTATGAAAAACGTGTGAACGCATATAAAAAATCCTTTTTTATGGTATATTATTGTCAGAAATTGAAAATCATCTGTCCCATGGAGGGAAAATGGAATTTGTAAAGTTCGGTATCATCGGGATCGGAAACATGGGGTCTGCCCATGTCAGATCTGTTGAAAGTTTGTCCAATGCCAGGTTGACTGCCGTCTGTGACATCGATCCGGCGGCATTCAACCGCATTGCACCGGAGATCAGAGAAAGAATCAAATGTTTCACTGATTCAAATTCTTTTTTCCAAGAGGCTGATGTCGATGCCGTTCTGATCGCCGTTCCCCACTATGACCATCCGGATCTGGCAATTAAAGCATTGAAAGCCGGAAAGCATATCATCGTGGAAAAACCCATTGCCGTCCATAAAGCGGAAGCTGAACGCCTTATCGCGGAGGGGGCAAAACATCCGGATCTCAAGCAATCTCTGATGTTCAATCAGCGCACACTCGGCACTCACATAAAATTGAAGCAGTTGATCGACAGCGGCGAATTGGGTTCGATCCGTCGGGTCAACTGGGTAATCACCAACTGGTTCCGTTCACAAGCCTACTATGATTCCGACGACTGGCGGGCGAGCTGGCGCGGAGAGGGCGGCGGTGTGCTGCTGAATCAGTGTCCGCATCAGCTGGATTTGTGGCAGTGGCTCTTCGGTATGCCGAAGATGGTTCGCGCCACAGCAAAGATCGGGAAATACCACGATATCGAAGTCGAAGATGAGGTCAACGCCTATATGGAATATGAAAACGGTATGGTCGGTAATTTTATCGCGTCCACCGGCGAAATGCCCGGAGAAAACCGGTTGACCATCATCGCCGAACGGGGCCGACTCACCTTTGAAAACGGAAAGATCCAGTTCCTTAGAAATGAGATCGAAACTTCGGAATATATCCGCACCACCGCCAGAACTTTCGGCATTGCCGACCATTGGAGTTGCGAGATACCCGCCAATGGAGACGGCACCGGACAGCATAAAAAGGTGATTGAAAATGTCGCCAATGCCATTCTTAAAGACACCCCGCTGATTGCTCCCATGGCAGAGGGCATCCGCGGTCTTGAACTGGGAAATGCCATGCTGCTTTCCGGATTGAAAGATAAGCCGGTGGAATTGCCCATCGACGCCTGCGAATACGCCGAAATGCTTTCCGGGCTCATCGCCCGAAGCCGTTATCAGAAAAAAGCTGCAACTGTCGCCAACGATGTTGATATGTCACAATCATTTGGCACCCCGGGGAGTTGAAATCATGTTTCTGACCGGATTTGCCGATGAAGCCTCTGCCGCGCTTGACCTCCAGATCAAAGCCACCAGAGAGCTGGGGTGGAAGTTTATTGAAACCCGGAATATTGACGGGAAGAATCTTTCCACACTGAGTGATGCAGAGTTTGAAACAGTATGCGGAAAACTTCAGGATGGTGGAGTCGCTTTCAACTGCTACGGCAGCACCATCGCCGGAAGAGCCTTTCATCCGCGGAAAGCCGAGGATTTTGAGCGCAGTAAAGAGCTGCTTTATCTGGCTATCCCCCGGATGCACAAACTGGGGATCAAAATGCTCCGGGGAATGAGTTTTCAAGTTGCTCCGGATGAGGAACCGGACACTCCGGAACTGGAAAAGATCATCTTTGCCAAAATCAATGAACTGGTCAAAATCTGTGAAGACAACGGCATTATTTACGGTCATGAGAACTGCATGAATTATGGGGGACTCTCTTATCTTCACACCTTGAAACTGTTGGATAATGTCAAAAGCAGAGCCTTTACTTTGATCTACGATACCGGCAATCCGGTATTCAGCTATCGCAGAATCGGTTCTTTTCCCTATGCGCTTCAATCTTCATGGGAATTTTATCAGAATGTGAAAGAGTTTATCTCTTACGTCCACATCAAAGATGGAACTGCGGTTCCGCATCCGGATGGGATCACCCGTCCGGCGTGCCGCTTCTGTTGCGCAGGCGATGGCAGCGGGCATGTCCGT
>JAZUPS010000249.1:0-3354 GCA_045605305.1 Victivallaceae bacterium | reverse complement strand
GTTCCCCTCGGACTCTCCGGCGACGGAGCGGCTCCGGCTTTACATCGGTTGAACCGCAATAAGGGCATTGGTGTTTGGTGCGTTTAAGATGGATTTCCGCACTTTTTGAAGAATATTTTTCCTGTTCCTGTTGAAATCCACTTTTTGTGTATAGTAAAGGTTGACTGGCATTGCTTACCCCCTACTGTTTTTTTCGCTATTAAATAATAGGTGCAATTCCAGTCTTTTTCAATTCCGCCTTCCTGTTTTTTATGATTTTCTGCCTGTTTCTGTCACAAACCGTCGATGAACCGTTTTTAAGCGGAAAATGCGTTTCAGAATGGCAGGAAAGACAAAAAGGATCACAAAAAAGGACTTTTTCTTTTTTTATCAGGGATTTGCACAAGCACAACAGCAGCAAAAATAATCCCGCAGCCGATAAGATTCATCGGGGAATAGTGTTCATTCTGCAGTAACCATCCCCAGAGTACCGCAAAGACAGAGGCGGTACTCAAAATAATCGAGGCGGTCGCCGGATGAACATATTTTTGAGCCGCGATCTGGATCGTACAAGCGATGCCAATGGCGATCATGCCACAGAAAAGTAATGGCCAGACAGTCTGAACGATATTGGTAAATGTACAGCTCTCACCTGCAATCAGAGCGGCAAATCCAGACACCGCAGCAACCGTTGCAAACTGTACTGCCGATAATTGCAGCGCATCAGCCCCGGGAGCAAATTTGGCAATGGCGATAAATTGAAATGCAAAAAACAAAGCACAAATAAGCATCAATGCATCACCAAAGTTTCCGATCGTTCCGAAGGAATCATCGCTGCAAAGCAAGTATGTGCCGGCAATAGAGAGTAATGAGGCACACCATATCAGCCATGTTGACTTTTTATGAATGAAAACTCCGATCACCGGAATCATTATCACATACAGCGCTGTCAAAAAACCGGCTTTCCCGGCAGATGTATACAGTAATCCGAATTGCTGCAATATTTCACCGCCGGCAAGGCATATTCCACAGATGATCCCCCCGGAAACAAGTTTTTTATCCGGGCGTTTCCGGAAAAATAAAATGGCTGGAACAAGCATCAATGATCCCAGTAAATAACGTAAAAATACAAACATCAGAGGAGACATCGTATCCATGGCTTTTGCCTGAGCAGAATAAGACAATCCCCATGTCGCAGCAGTTATGAACAGTAAAATGATTGCCAGCCGGTTCAAATTTTTCATATTTTATGATCCCAAAGGTTTTATATTGTCATCAGAATTTTATTTGTGCGGGATGTGCGGCTCTCCGGTCGGTCCGAATATTTCAGCAGGAGCAATATTTCCTAATACAGATGCAAACTTTTCCATCCGTTCCCGCGGGGCGGGGGACAATTCAGCAATGACACCGTGACGGTCAAGGGTATTAAGATGTATCAAATCGGGCTCTATACATTTGACCAATCTGTAAAAACGGTCAATACTTTCATCGGAATCATTTATTCCCGGAACAACAAAAATTTCCAATGCCATTTTTACCGGGACATTCCGGCGGAATGAACACAGTCCGGAAAAAAGTTTTTCCAGAGTTTCACCGGGATAGGGACGATTTATATACGAATATTCCTCTTCCGAGGATGCATCCAGAGAAGGAATGATCAAATCAAGTTGAGAAAGTTCTTTCTGAAGGGTTGTATCCCCCAGCAGAAGTCCGTTGGTCAAAAGGCATACCGGACACTCTGAATGATATTTTTTTATATGATCGATTACGCGGCCGATCCCGGAATTCAGTGTGGGTTCGCCCGCCCCTGAAAAAGTGATATAATCAGGTTTCGGAATCTTTTTCAAGGCAGCATCCAGTTCTGCGGTCACCTTATCTACGGGAACATATTCCTTGCGGGACATGGTCAAATTTGTTGTCGCTTTTGCTTCACAGTATATGCAATCCAGAGAACACGTTTTGGCTGTCACCAGGTCAACTCCGAGGGATTTTCCCAATCTGCGGGAATTTACCGGACCGAAAATAAATTTTCTTGCTTCAGATTCTTCCATAAATACAAATAAGCCTTGATTTTTCAGAATACTATCCTATTAATATAATTCTTTTTATGATGCTTTTCAAACGACTTTTTATGAAAATAGTGCCATTCTATAAGGAGAAACAGGAAAAATAATTGGTGCTGTTCAATAATTGAACAATCGGCATTGTTCTATATAAGTATTTTTCAATCATTTATTTACAATTAAACCGTTTTTGTCTTTTTCTGTCTGCTGGAGGCGGACAGTTGATAACGTTTTCCCGGTGTCATTTTCAGAAAGCCTCTGTTTTGCAGATCATCCAGCAACCGCAGGCAGGCAGTATCGCCGAGGAAGGGATATTCTTCAAAGTCATCAAGTTTTTTGAATATTTCTTCAAAAGAATATTCACCCTGTTCAGCGATCTGCAATATCTGCCGTTGCGTTCTGTTGAGCCCTGCGGTATCCGGCACTTCATCTGCACAGCGGATCAACGCTTTCTGCATTGCAACCAGGCGTTCAAAGTTTTCACTTTTTGCAATATTACACATCGCGGAGGCATTTCTGCTCACAAATACCCGCCATGCTTTTTCGCCCGCAGAAAAGTCTTGCGGCAGGAGCTTGATCTTTGCTTTTTCCCCATTCAAAAAATCCTCCGGAGTCAAACAGTTGCTGTTGCAGCAATACAAAAAAACATTTTCCGGTTGATTTTTACGCCGGTTAAGAAGATACAGGATCCGCATCAAAAGGGTTTGATCGAAAATACATGAATCGAACCACAGCATTAAAACTGCATTCGCCGGAAAATCAAGAATTGTATCATCCAGTTTCTGCAAATGCTGATACAGTTGTCCGGCGGAGAGTCCTGCGAGAGCTGGAAGGAAATCTGCTCTTGCTTTTCTGAACAGATGCAGATCGTCCGTCGCGGGAAGAGGTCCTTCCAAATAAGTTTCCCGCCACACCAGATTTTCGCTGTCAAAGTTGCTGTTTTTCCAGAGTTCCAGGGCATAGTCACCGTTAAATATATGCAGTTCTTTCATAACGATCCCCTTCTTGAAAAACTTACCTGAATTTTTCCACACGGACGATTCCTTCATCATCGGGAACAATGCCGTTTTTCGGAGTATATCCCATTTTCTGATAAAATTTTACAGCGGTAATTGATGACGGTATTTCGATATGGTTCGCCCGCAAAAAATATTCATCCTTTTCCAGCGCATTGATGATGGCTGTGCCGATGCCCTGTCCGATCATTTCCGGCAAAACATAAATCGTCAGCAGGATACTTTCTTTTTCGCTGTTCCAATAAGGCGCGATTGAGCCGGTGCCGACAATTTTATCACCCGACACGGCAACATAC
>JAZUPS010000248.1:0-2028 GCA_045605305.1 Victivallaceae bacterium | reverse complement strand
TCACTCAACAATTTTTCCGGAACGCGTTTGCCTTTCGGGGTACGGCAGCTTGGACAGATACGCTCGCCTTTTTCAAGTTCTCTGCCGCAACGGAAACACTTGGGCTTATGCAGAGATGAGCCGCAAAAAGGACAGAAATTCATCTCCGCTTCATCCAATAATCCACCGCAATTATGACAGTAACTCATGACAATCTCACTTTATTTTGCCGCCGCATTTGGGGCAGAAAGTATAAATTCCTTTGCAGCTCCTGCCGCAATGGGGACACTCTGTCATTGCACCAAAACCATTCATGTTTTGCGCCATTTGTTGTCCCATGCCCATTGCCATTCCGGCACCCATCATGGTTCCGGGCATCCCCTGATTCATGGCGGCTTTTTCCATGATTTCCAGCTCTTTCTTTTCCCGGTAAGAGATGCCGAGAATGTCGATTTGCGCTTTTTCGGCAAGAGCATCCGTAACTTGCTTCAATCCGCTTGAACTATCGGGGGATAAAGATGTGATACGGAATTTTGTCAGTGTCAGCCCATATTCTGCAAAGTCCGATTCAAGAGTCTGATTGGCAATAATTGAAAGTTCATCAAGGTAAGTAGCGATCTGCAATACCGGGATCATCCGTTCCGAGATGAAACTTGCAATGAGATCGCTTACCTTTGATAACACAACTCCTTTGAAGTAAAGCCGCACTGTTTCGTAATCAAAAGAATGAAGTGTTCCCACCAGTTGGAGCAGGAATTTTGCCGCATCCGTTACAGCCAAGCCGAATTGTCCCTGACCGTGGAGCGGAGACAACACGCCGAATTGCGGATCACGCAATGGAATCGGTGCATTGGTCTGCCACGGGATATCCAACTTTACTGCCCGGTTGACGAACCAGACTTCGGCGGGAAAAGGAGTATCCCCGCCAAAGGGCCAGTTGACTAATTTATCCAGTAAAGGAATGTTGCCGGAAGCAAGCACATGACGCCCCGGTCCGAAGGCACCGACCAGCTTACCGGAACGCAACAGGATGCAGCTTTGAGATTCCGAAACGAATATCTGACTGCCCAGCTTGAGTTTATCGCCGGGAAACTTGTATGCCACCGCATTTGCCGGAACATCCCATTTGATTACATTAAACAGAGCCATAATGAATGCCTTAAAAATTAAACTGTTTCAACAGTTGTCGAGGCATCACTTCCGGAGGCGATTTCCCACCATGCCCAGAGTAAGGAAATTCCGGCTGGAATCAAAAATATTCCTAACGGAATCGTCAGCAGAAGATGTACAATAGCTTTCCATTTTTTTCCGGCATAGAAATCGTGAGCTCCTAAAAATCCAAGATACAATGCCAACAATGCATAAGTTTGCGATTTTTTTAATTTCAATTTTCCAGTTGAAGAATTGGGGAGGTTGGAAAAGTTGATTGTTTCAAGGACAACTTCTGCTATACTGTCCGACAGGAAAAGCGTCACCAATGGCATAAACACCAATCCCAACGGACATCCGATGATAAGAGCCAGGAGTTTTGTGTATAAAGGCGTGTGTTCTGCACTGTTCTCTGTTTTAAGGTAGAGAGAATAATTTTCCGGATTTCCGTTCTTATTCAAGTTGATCCTAAAATATAATGAGAGAAAATCTCCACCTAGATTTTTCTTTGTCCGGGGATGACCACATCTGATTTTTTCAGCACTTGCCGGAGTTTTGATGGCAGTCCTGCCGGTAAAAATCAGACCATCTTCCACTTCGACTTTCTCAAAGAAATATCCCAAATGTTTTTCCATATATTCGCTCAAAGCAACAGCACTTAAATATCCCGGCTTGATGTTGACATCGCAAACTTTTTTTGCCGGATAGGGAATCGTTTTCTGCAATTCAAGCATATTCTGAAGCCACTGCGGATCGTCTTTGACTATTGGGCCTCCGCAGTTCTGACATATTTTTGCAGATGATTTTGCTTCTTTGCCGCATTTTGAACAAATGCAGCTGACAGGATTCTGTAATTCATTTGCGTTACCGCATTCGGGACAGAACTTAATATTTTTATCA
>JAZUPS010000247.1:0-9783 GCA_045605305.1 Victivallaceae bacterium | reverse complement strand
TAGGGCAGGGCGATGCCGCACCCGGCAAGCAGACCCAGCGGGAAAAAGAATGGTACTCCGAGAAAGAAGAAACAGGTGGTGTAGACCGTTGAATCCACCAGGATCAACGTCAGATAACCTTTCAGCCACACCCGGAAACGGAAAAATATCCCCTGAATGATTTTGCAGGTTTCCTGAATCACACTCTCATCAGCACCCGGCAGCCAGATGCCGTTGAAAAACAGCCGCACGATATACTCACTGCCGGAGTGGTTGCCTTTGCCGGAGTTGGTGAATTCTGCAAATTTGAAGAGAAAGAGCAGGGCGAAAAACACCGTCAGCAGCAAATCGCAGAGCAGGGAGATTATGCCGCCGATAACAGTGCCGGTGAAGTTGACTATGCCTCCGGATGTACGCAGTATCCGCCGGGTGATCTGATCCCGGAATTCCGGATTGTGGATCATCTTTTCCAGATACTCCAAACCGTGTTGGAGCAGGGGGACGGAGTCCAGATTCTCTTTGAGCTGGCTCAACGCGATGCTGTATTTGGAAACCGGAGCATCCGGTTCATTTTTCAGTGAGTTGATCTGCCGCTGTTCCCACACCCGGATGGATTTCTGCAAATTTTTCATATAGTGACCGGTCAATTTGGAAATTCCGAATCCGGCGGCACCGGCAATGAGCAGCACAGTTACACAAGAGAGCGTCACCGCTTGACGGATGACCTTTTGAAGCTGTTGTTTTTCTGTCGCCTGCGGGGAAAGTTTCTCCCCTTTCCGGGAGAGTATTTCTGCCAGTTTTTTCAACGGCAGGATCGGCAGAGAAAAAATTTTCAATCCCCAGAAAATAACTCCTTTGCCGCAGGATATGCGGCGCTCGTAAAATTTTTCCAGCGGAAAAAGAATACATGCCAGAAGAAAACCGAAAATCACCGATTGCAGATATTTGGCAGTCAGAAAAAATATGGCGATGATGATCAGCGTGGCGATCACACCTCTGCTGGAGTTGCGCAGACGCTGTTTTTTGCGCTCCGCTTCGGTGATCTTTCTTAAAAATGCGGAAAACTCCTCCTGAGACATTCCCAGTTGACGGGAAATTTTCCGGACAAATATAATATCTTCAGAACGGGTTCCCAGTGCCACGGCAAGCACGATCAGGAACTCTGCCGTTTTTACCGCTTTTTCCGGTTCGGCACGGAGGAGTACGGCGGCTGCTGAATCGGCATCCAGCACCTCCATATTGTTCAATGTCGCCAGATGATTTTCCGCTGTCTGCTGGTTGAAATACTCTTCAAGCAGACTGCGGAAAACGGTTTTGCAGTCATTATTCAACCTGCCGTCGCGGGTCAAAAGGGGGTATGCCAGCGAGAGAAACGCCCGCTGGTACACCTTTATCTGCTCTTCCTGAGCGCTGTCAAAGAAGAGTTCGGTGACGGCGGAAAAGGTCTCTTTCAAATTCCAGGAGACACTTTTCCGCAATCCGAAAAACTGTTTCAACCTTTCAAGATGAAACATCTTATCTTATTCCGCAACTTCGACGGATTTGTTTCCGGCAACGACTTCGCCGATGTGTTCAGCAGTGTAACCGTTGGCGCGGATGATCTCCAATGCCCGCGCTTCTGCATCTGCCGGAACGAACCAGACCATGCCGACACCCATGTTGAATACCCGGTACGCTTCGGTGTGGCTGACATTGCCTTCTTCCACCATCAGTCGGAAAATCGGCGGCACCGGGAGTGCGGAAGGATCGAATTTGACCGAAACATCCGCCGGGAGGATACGGGGAACGTTGTCGTAGAGTCCGCCGCCGGTGATGTGGGCGATACCGTCAAGGGCAAGACCCTCATTCATCGCCTGACGGATGGCGGGATAGTAACAGATGTGGGGGTGGAGCAGAGCTTCACCGACGGTCTCGCCGAGGCGATCCAGATAGGTTTGGGCAGTGTATTTGCCGCTGTCAAAGAGGATTTTGCGGGCGAGGCTGAAACCATTGGTGTGAGGACCATTGGAGGCAATTCCGATGGCGACATGACCGGGACGGATCTTTTCGCCGGTGATGATTTTGCTCTTTTCCACAATACCGGTGATCACGCCGACAAGGTCAAAGTCATTGCCGTACATACCGGGCATTTCAGCGGTTTCTCCGCCGAGAACGGCGCAACCGGCGGCTTTGCACGCTTTGGCAATGCCGCTGAGAACCTCTTCATAGAGCGGGGAACGGAGCTTGCCGGTACCGATGTAGTCGAGGAAGTATACCGGCTCCGCACCCTGTACGGAAATATCGTTGATACAGTGGTTGACAATATCCATGCCCACGGTATCATATTTTTCCATCATCGCCGCCACCATCAATTTGGTGCCGACGCCGTCGATACTGGAGACCATGACCGGCTCTTTGTACTTGGAAAGGTCGATCTGGAAGAGTCCGCCGAATCCGCCGATGGGGGTGAGCATTTCCGGGCGGCGGGTGCTGCCGAGGTCAGCTTTTACACGGTCGAGCAGAGTGGTTGCCAGATCGATATCCACACCGGCAGCTTTATAAAGTTCACTTTTTGCCATTTCTTGAAAATCCTTATATTTTGATTGAATTGATCACAGATTCCAGAACTTTTTGGTTCCGCTGTACGCCATACGTTCAGCGAGGCTGAAGGCGATCTCTTCGGGCATCTGACCGCGTTCAACGAAATTGCCGAGTACGTCAGACATGACCCGGCGGAACATCTCAAAACGGGAGCCGTAACTGAGCAGTTTACGGGAGTCGGAAACCATTCCGGCAAAGTTGCTGAGAGTATCGGCAGAACCGATGTACTCCAGCTGACGGTGCATGCCGATGGGGGTATCCAGCAGCCACCATGCCGAACCGAGAGCCACTTTTTCGCCGAAAGCGCGGGAGATGGTCGCCAGTGTTCCCTGATGGGAGGCTTCCAGACAGTAGAGAACCACTTTGAGCCGGTCGTCGAAGCGGTTGAGGAAACTGCACAGCGCCGGAGCGTAGTCGAGGTAGTGGTTGCTGATGTCGCCGCCCACATCCGGGCCGAGAGCATCGAAAAGCGTTGCGCGGACATCGCGGACAGCGCCGAGGTGCAGCTGAGTCACCCAGTCTGTCTGACTGTTGAGTTCAGCGGCTTCGGCGAGGATGTAACCCATGAAGAGATCGACCTCTTCTTTGTTGAGCGCTTCCTGATTCATCGCTTTGCGGAAAACTTTATCTGCCGCTGCTTCGTCAATATCGGCGAAAACCGGATACTCCAAGCCGTGATCGCTGGCACGGCAGCCGCGTTCAGCAAAGTAGTCGTGGCTCATTTTGAAAGCATCGACCAAATCTTTGATGCTGTTGAGTTTGATGTTGAATCTGGCTGCGACCTGATCCATGTAAGCTCTCCACGAGGGGGCGAAGATCTTCATTGCTTTATCCGGGCGCCAGGTGGGGCGGATAAGAGTTCTGCCGAATGCGGCATTGGCGCGGGCGTGATCTTCAAGGGTGTCGATCAGGTCATCGGTGGAACTCATCACTTCCACGTTGAGCGGACCGGCAAGCAGAGCCTGCGGACGGTAAGCATCGGTCGCCAGTTTGGCAGTTACGGTATCGTAGATTATTTTGCCGGTTTTCTCACTGAGCAGCTCTTCGATGCCGAAGTAGCGTTTCAAGTCGAGGTGGATCCACTCGTAGACGGGGTTTCCGGCGATTTCGGGGAAAACTTTTGCCAGCGCGAGGAACTTCTCTTCACCGGAGGCATCTTTGCCGGTGATAAGGGTTTCCGGCACGCCCCGTTTGCGCATCATCTCCCAGACGTAGTGGTCGGTGGCGGCGAAGAGCTGCCACGCATCCTGATAGCAGCAGTTATCTGCGATCTCTTTGACGTTGGCATGGTTGTGGGGATCGACAACGGGGAGTGATTTGACGGTATCAAAGATCCGCAATCCGGCATTGTTGCCGATCAGGTAATTTTTGTCCATGAAAGCCATTTTTCAAAATCCTTTTATGTAAATTAAACGTTTACGCTGTCACCGCTTTTGATGGCATCGGCATTGGCATTGAGCAGGGGGCGGACAACTTCGCTGAGGAATGCTTCCACCTGCTGAGGCGCTCTGCCGATAAACGCCGAGGGGTTGATTATCGAATCGAAATCATCTTTGATCGCGGCGAAAGCCGGATCGTTGCGGAGACGGTCGATCAGGTCATTATCCAAGCCCTCTTCCTTGACCCGGCGGGATGCCGCCATGGAGTGTTCGCGGATGACTTCGTGGAGTTCCTGACGGTCGCCGCCGTGTTTGACCGCTTCCATCAGGAGGTTTTCAGTAGCCATAAAGGGCAGTTCGGCATTGATATGTTTGGCGATGACCTTTTTCCACACCTGCAGACCGTCGGTGACGTTGATCAGGATGGAGAGGATCACGTCGGTGGCAAGGAATGCTTCGGGCAGAACGACCCGGCGGTTGGCAGAGTCATCGAGGGTGCGTTCAAACCACTGAGTTGCGTGGGTCATGGCGGCGTTGCCGGGCAGATTCATGACGTAGCGGGCAAGGGAGGTGACACGTTCACTGCGCATGGGGTTGCGTTTGTAAGCCATGGCGCTGGAACCGACCTGCTTTTTGCCGAAGGGTTCTTCCAGCTCTTTCATGCTTGCCAGCAGTCGGATGTCGGTAGCCATTTTTGCCGCGCTCTGGGCAATTCCGGAAAGGGTGGAGAGGACAAAGTAATCCACCTTGCGGGTGTAGGTCTGACCGGAAAGGGCGATCACCTTGTCAAATCCCATGGCATTGGCAACATCCTTTTCCAGCTGACGGCACTTGTCGTGGTCACCGTCGAAGAGTTCGAGGAAACTTGCCTGAGTACCGGTAGTTCCTTTGACACTGCGGAAAGGCAGCTCATTCATCTCACGCTCCAGACGCTCAAAATCGAGGACAAAATCCTGCAGGTAAAGCGCGAAACGTTTGCCGAGTGTGGTCAGCTGCGCGGGCTGGAAATGGGTGAATCCCAACATGGGCAGTGCGCGGTTCTCTTCGCAGAAATCAGCCAGATTGGAGATCAATTTAAGCAATTTGCCCCGGATGACGGCGAAAGCCTCTTTGGTCTGGAGCAATTCGGTATTGTCGGTGACAAAGCAGCTGGTGGCGCCCAGATGGATGATGGGAGCTGATTCCGGACATTGCTCGGAAAGGGCGCGGATGTGGCTCATCACGTCGTGGCGCAGCTCGTTTTCCAGTTCGGCGACCCGGTCGAAGTCGATATCCTCCTGATGGGCGGCAAGACCGGCAATTTGTTCATCGGTGATGGGGAGACCGAGATTTTTTTCGCAGGTGGCGAGGGTGAGCCAGAGCTTGCGCCAGGTGGCGTGCTTGTGCTGGGGAGACCAGATAAAACTCATCTCTTTACCGGCGTAACGGTCGGTCAACGGATTGCGGTAAACGCAGTTTGCAGGATCATTGATCATAAAAAACCTCTTATGTAAAAAATGACAGTTTACTTTGCACCTCATATAATTTAAGCTGTTAAATGGTTTTTCGCAAGCCGAAAGGAGCAAAAAAGCTGATTTTTACTTGACATTTTTCATTCAAAGAGCTATATTTTTCCCATTGGAGGAATATTTATGGATTGTGAAATCGTTCTGCTGGTGGAAAACATCGATGTCTGCCGCTACTTTTACCGTGAGACACTCGGCTTGGGTGAACCGGTCACAGACTCTGCTTTTCAGGTGGTTTTTGCTCTCAATGAAAATTCTTCTCTGGTTTTGGAAAGGTGCGGGGCAGCTTTTCTGGAACACGCTTCAAGTGCCTGCCGGTTTACCCTGAAGCCGGAAAATCCGGCAGAGTTCATCCGCCATCTGCAGGAAGCTGATTTGACTGTGAATGACGGATTTGACCGTTCCGGGAGGAAGATTTTGTACATCACCGACCCGGAAGGCAATGTGATCCAGATTTTGGCGCAGGAGTGAGACGGGATTTTTATTCAGCCGCCTCTTCAGCGCCCTCTTCAGCGGATTCGCCTTCGGCGGGGGGCGGGGTGATCTCAAGTCCGGTGATCTTCCACATGCCCTCTGCCAGAGTCATCGTGAACTCAATAGTCTTGGCGGATTTGCAATTTTCCACATTGGCGGTGACTTTGGCGGTGGTTCCGTTGAGTTCCTCTTTTTCAATGGTTACAGCGGCTTCAGGAGAGGGTTCAGTGATCTTTTCGCTGTGGGTTTTGATCAGGGACTCTTCCATGATCTCTTTGAGAGCCTCTTCATTTTTGGTTTTGAAGAAGTTTTCCACAAATTTTTCTGCCGTCTTTTCCGGTGAAAATTCATTTTTGAAAATCAGTGTTTCGGCGTCAAATTTGGCAACCAGCCATTTCTCTCCGGAAAATTTGCAGGTGATCGAGATGATGCCGCTTTCTGTTTCGGTTGCCGTTTTTGCTTTGATTTCGCCCCGGGAGCCGGAAATTTTGGTTGAAACGATCTCTTTTACGCCGTTGATGCGGGCGAGTATCTCCCCGGCAAGCTGCTCTTTGACCGACTCAAAATCCCCTTCATCAAAATATTTTTTCACTGATTCGGCATCTTTCGCCGCCTGACAGAACTCATTGACCATCTGATCGGGAGTCGGAGTGAGCAAAATAGCATCAATGGCGGAAACTTTCCAGAAATAACCGCTTCTTACCATAAGGATATTGCCCCGTAAACCATCCCGGTCGAGGGTGAAAGAGGCGGCATTGGCTGAACTTCTGCCGGGGATGATTTTTTCATTTGCCGGCTGAGTTTTCAGACTGCCGGGAATAAAGCCATGTTTTTCTGCCAATGCCGTGGTGATGAGATCCCGGTAACGGGCGATATTGTTGCTCCGGCAGGCGGAAATGAAGGCTTCAAAGTGGGGTTGCGGGCTGTGGGGACCGGTTTTTATCCCGGTTATTTTAAGTGAACCATTGGCATTTTTCTGCATGCTGAATACAAAACAGAGTTCCTTGCCATTCCGGTTGGAAAAGGCGTAAACCACTGCTTTATCCGGTTCAGCGGCAGGCAAATGGATATCTTCGTACGCGGCAGAGATAAAAATGGCATCTTCGCGTGTGTTTGCGGGGATCACTCCCGCGCTCTGGAGTGTTTCCAGAAGTTTTCCATCGGTGATGCTCAACATGGCGGGCAGATCATTATTTACTGCCGCCTCCCGGAACTTTTTGAAAAGTTCCATTCCCGGAGTGTTCTCTTTTGCTCCGGCAGTTATCATGACAAACGCGGCACCAACCAATAATATGTTTCTGAAAAATTTCATTTTTTGTATTTCCTTATTAAAATTCCCTCATACATCTTTATAATCTATCATCATTTTACTGTTTTGTCAACCTGATTCTCGGATCTGCCGCCATATAGAGCAGGTCACAGAGCAAAATTCCGGTCAAAGTCAGGATCCCGGCGATGGTGAAAAGTGCCATCTGCAATGGATAATCCCGGCTGGAAAGCGCCAGAAGCGACAGCGTCCCCATGCCGGGGAGATTGAATATATACTCCACGATGATACTGCCGGAAAGCAGGGAAGGGAGTATTCCGCTTACCAGCGTGATCATGGTGATCAATGCATTGCGGAAAGCGTGGTTCCATAAAACCGTTGTTCCGGAAACCCCCTTCGCCCGGGCGGTGCGGATGTAGTCGGAGTTGATGTTCTGGAGGATACTGTTTCTGGTGTAGCGTGATAATCCGGCAAGTCCGCCGTAGGAGAGGCAGAGTACCGGCAGAAAGAGGTGGCGGATCTGTTCCGCGATGTATTGGAAAAGCGGCAGCGTGATTGCATTTTCCGGTTCCACGCCGGATAAGGGGAAAAGGGGGAATTTCCCTCCTTCGCAGAGCAGGGATTGAAGCAGCAGTCCCACCCACATGGCGGGCAGGGAGTAGAGGATGAAAAGGATTATTTCCACGGTACGGTCGGCGGCAGAACCGGCTTTTGCCGCCGAAAATGCTCCGATGGGTACTGCCAGCAAATAGGTGATCAACAGCGCCCATAAATTTATTTTGATGGTCAATCCGGCTCTTTCAGCAATCAGATCCGTGACCTTTCTGCCCGGATCGACGGATGCGGATTCCCCGAAGTCGCCTTTACACACATCTTTCAGCCAGAGGGCAAAACCGATGAGGATCGGCTTATCCAGATTGAGTTTTTCCCGCAGAGCGCTGTTTTCTCTTGAAACCCCCTCTTTTCTGCTGACGGTGCCGGATTCCCCGGAAAGCATGTCGCTTTTGGTCGGGTCTCCCGGTGCCAGCCGGAGCAGAACGTAACTTACCAGCAAAATCGCCAGCAGAGTGAAGACCGCCAGAAAGAGGCGTTTGATGAGGTAAGAAATAATCAATTTTCCGGCACTTTCACTTTAGACAGCAGGATAAATCCGGTGATAAACGGCACGATCATCAAAGTTATGCCCAGTTCCGCTTTGTCCCAGAGAAAGACCGCCGCGGGGATCATCAGCAAGGGACCAACGATAGTGGTGAATCTGCCGAAAATATTGTATACGGCAAAGAGTTCTGCTGCCCGTTCCTGAGGGATGATCTTGCTGAAAAGTGAGCGGCTCAGAGATTGGATGCCGCCCTGCGCCGTGCCGATCAAACCGGCGGCGGTGAAAAAGAGTATCTGCCGGAGTGTAAGGTGCGGGGTAAAGGACATCACTCCGACAATGGCGGCAATGAGGATGTAGATCACTATGGCGGAATAAATCATCTTTTTTGCCGAAAATTTATTGGCAAGAAATCCGAAAAGCAGGGTGAATGGCAGACCGATCACCTGCAATCCCAATATGGTGAGCATGATATAGGTTTCGGATATTTTCAGCGAATTGGCGATCAGCGTCGCCTGCATCATGATGGTTCCCACTCCGTCGATGTAGAGGAAGTAGGCAATGAGGAAAATCAGGATGTTTTTCTGCGTGAAGATAAATTTCAGTGTTTCGCCAAGTTTGATGGAGTTTGCCTGGGTCACGGCGGTTTCTTTCACCTTGAAAAAGAGCGGCATAGAGCCTGAAATCCACCACAATGCGGCAATGGTGAATGCTCCGGTAAAAAAGTATTTCCCGTCAGCAGCTTTCAAAAAGGGCATCGTCAGCAGAAATGATACCAGCGCCCCGGCGTAACCCAGAGCAAAACCCAGACTCGAAACTTTATCCCGCTCATTTTTGCAGGTTATGTCGATCAAAAGGGAGTCGTAAAAGCTGTTTGCTCCCATAAAGGCGATTATCCCGGCAAAGTTGATCGCAAGGATCAGGTACGGCGCAATTTCCGGCACACCGAGAGCGGGGATAAGCAAATATGCGAGGGTGGAAAGCACACCCATGACGGTGAAAAACGCCACCGCCTGAACCTTTTTGCGCCGGGCATCAATGACCGGACCGGCAAGCACCGAGATGACACCGGCAACGATCCCGGCGATACTGCATGAGTAACCCCATGCGGCAGTGGAAACCGATTGGCTCATTATGCCGCGGGCAAAGTGGGCAAAGAAGATCGGTGCGGCGACCGTCCGGACGATCATCGCATAAGCAGAGATCGCCGGGTCGTAGAGCAGCCAGGATTTTTGAGCAGAATTCAACTTTTTTCCTCGGTCAGAATTTTCAGAAACCAAACTCCGGCTGGATAATTCCCAAATCATCTTCGGCCGGAGGGGGTTGAACCGGTTTTGCCGGAGTATTCACCCGGGGACGGCGCTTTTTCGGAAAATCATCCGGATCAGCGGAAAGTTCCCATTTCTCTTCATTTGCATTTTCCGGGTTCACTTCTTCCGTCGGAGTAACTTCTTCCGTCGGAGTAACTTCTTCCACCGGGGCAGGCTCTTCCACCGGGGCAGG
>JAZUPS010000246.1:0-8116 GCA_045605305.1 Victivallaceae bacterium | reverse complement strand
CCCACTGCTTGCAGACAGGGCATGGCATCAGTATACCCGCTGTGGCTCACGCGCTTTGCCGCCTATCCCCCCGACACCCCGGAGAGGCAAAAAAATAAGTCAGCCAATTTGCATTAGCTGACTTTGATTTTTTTGGCAGTCCGGGGGGGAATTGAACCCACGACCCACTGCTTAGAAGGCAGTTGCTCTATCCACTGAGCTACCGGACCAAAAATTTGTTCATTCTATAATATGCCCCGTCAAACGGTTTTTTTCAAGTCATTTCCGGAGAATATCCGATTATTCTGTGATTTTCAGCTGTGGTTTTTCCTGTAATTCCAATAATTTGGTGTTATCGAAGCTCAATTCGGGTACAGTTTTTTTATTGATAAAGGAGATCACCAGCACCACGACCAGAACCAGAATACCGATTATGATCACCGCGCCGACGGCGAGGATGGCAACTTCGATCTGATGGAGAACTTTCCGGTCAGAGGTGGCGGCATCCTGCTGGATGGAGTTGGTAAGATTTTCCGGCAGTTCGCAGGGGATGTTGCGCCAGGGGCGGATCAACAGCTCCTCTTCATCTTCCGGAATGTCGTAAAGTTCGCAGAGTTTGCGCAAATACGCCAGCACATATACCGGACGGGGGAGGGAGTCGTAAGCGCCCTCTTCCAGAGCGGTCATGTAACGGGCGCGGATTTGAGTAGCTTTTTCCACATCTTCCACGCTCAGACCGGCGGCACTGCGGGCAGCTTTCAAAATCCGGGAAACTTCCATTTTGTCCTCGGTGGAAAACTCTTCCGATTTCCGTTTGCGGTGGAGAAAATGGGGGTTGTTTTTCAAAACCGGCAGAATGGTTTTCTTTTCCGGTTTTTCCGGTTGTTCATATTTAGGCAGAACCGGCGGTTTTACCACGGTGCGTTTGGGTGCCGGGGCTTTTTTTTCTTCAATCTGAGTCACAGTGGCGGTAATTTCCTCTTCTCCGGCGGTGAAGAGGTCATCATCCTGCTCAAAATCATCCCGTTCATTCATGTTGCCGCTTAAATCAAGCATTTTTTACCTCTTATCCTATAATGTCATCAAAAATCATAATATCCCGTTTGTTGCCGCTGCCGGATGGGGGGCCGACAATACCCCGGCTCTCCATCTCTTCGATCAGTTCCGCCGCCCGGTTGTAACCGATCTTCAACCGGCGCTGAAGGTAACTGGTGCTGGCTTTGCGGTCAAGAATGACCACTTCCAGAGCGCGGCGCATGGTGTCATCATCACCCGGACGCATATATTTCTGAACCAGAGGAGCAATATCCGCCCGGTCTTCCGGATCGATCTTTTCCAGATCTTCATCAATATCTTCCTCTTCATCAGAAGTTTCTGCCAGAACTGTATCATTGAAGTGCTGAGGCGCCTGCGCGGAGACAAACTCCACGATCTTTTTGATGTCGTCATCTTTTACCCATGCACCCTGAACACGCTCGATTTCCATACTGGAACTGGTCATGACCAGCATATCGCCCATGCCGAGGAGTTTTTCCGCACCGGGGGTATCCAGCACCACGCGGCTATCCACCAGACTGCGCACCTGAAAGCAGAGCCGGGTGGGCAAATTGGCTTTGATCACACCGGTAATGATGTTGGTACTGGGGCGCTGAGTGGCAACGATGATATGGATACCGGCGGCACGTCCTTTCTGGGCGATACGGGTGATGTTGGTTTCCACATCCTTTTTGGCTTCGGTCATCATCAGGTCAGCCAGCTCATCCAGAATGATCACCAGAAGCGGCATTTTATCGGGGATCGGATTGCCATCGTGGTCAAACTCCGGTTCCGCAGGTTTGGGACGGCTGTTGAACTCCGAAAGTTTTTTAACTCCCACTTTGGCAAGCACATGGTAACGTCTATCCATCTCATTTGCCGCCCAGCGCAGAGCGATGGGGACTTTGGATGAGTCATTGATGATCGGGGTGAGCAAATGAGGCAGAGTTTTGTAGGCGTCGAACTCCACGATTTTGGGATCGACCATGATCAAACGCAACTCTTCCGGTTTGAAGCGGAAAAGCAAACTGATGATCAGGGAGTTTGAGCATACACTTTTACCGGTACCCGTGGCACCGGCAACCAGCATATGGGGCGCTTTGGCAAGGTCGAGGATAACGGGTTTGCCGGAAACGTTTTTGCCCAGAGCCAGCGGAATTTCCGCTTTGGTATTTTCCCACTCGCTGCTTTCCATGATCGAGCGCATGAAAACCGCTTCCGGCTTGCTGTTGGAAACCTCGATACCGACAACCGATCTGCCGGGGATCGGGGCGAGGACACGGATGCTCTGCGCCGCCAGATCCATGCGGATATTATCCTGAATCTGTTCAACTTTTTTGACATTGACTCCCGGTTCAAGGGTGATTTCGTAACGGGTCACCCGGGGACCGGAAACGTGACCGGAAACTTTGCCGGGAATGGCGAAGTTTTCCAGAGTCTGCTGGATTTTGCTTTTGGCAAGTTCGATCGCATCAAGGTTTTCTCCGATGACATTGGTTCCTTTGGCAAGCATGGAGACCAGCGGCAGAATAAATTCACCCCGGCATCCGCGGATGTCGTCGCCCTGCTGGATAACTTTTTTACCCACTTCCGGGGTCTCCATGATCGCCGGGGCGACCGGTGGTTGAGCCGGGATATTTTTCATGGAAAAACCGGCGGCAGGGGCAGGGGCTGGGGCAGGTATGTCAATATCATCTGCTTCATCGTCGGGAAGATCGTCAAATTCCGGCAGCTCCGGTTCCTCTTCCGTCTCGTCAGGCAGATCGGGGTCATCATTGCCGTCATAATCCTCCTGAGCCTGAAGGAGTGCGGTCAGCCGGGGAGTTTTTCCGGCGGCAGCGGCAAGTGCCGCTTTTGCAGGCATGGGAACGGGTTTCTTTTTGCGCACCGGCGGCGGAGCCGGTTCATCATCAACATCGAGCAGATCATCGGAATCATCTTCATACTCTTCGTCGTACTCCTCCTCATCATCTCCGTCTCTTTCCAGAATACGTTTGCGCCATGAGGAAATGGTGCGGGATGCTTCACCTGCCGCTTCTGAACCGGGATCGAAAACCCGGCGGCGCATGATCTCATGCCAGTCGGAAATATAGAGAATCACCCCGCCGATGGTGACGGTTATCCAGCCGATGATCATAGTACCGACTGCGCCGACTAACCCCCGCAGACAGCCGGGGGGGATCTCCTGACCGATCTGCGGAGCGGCGAAAAACTGTCCGATCAAACCGCCGGAAAGCGCCATTGCCGGTTCACCATTGTGACCGAGACCGAGGTTGGGGGTTATAACGGAAAATGCTTCCGGTGAAAGGGCAAGAAGCAGCATGGTTCCCAGCATGACCAGAAGCGTGCCGCTGAGGAAGTTCCGGAATGATCCGGCATCCGGCAGCAGCACCCGGATGGAGCGCAGCAGCATCAGCAGCACCAGCAAATAGGCGGAAATCCCGCAGAAAAGCAGAAGATAACGGCTGAAACGTGCGCCCAACGGCCCGATCCAGTTATGCACCACACTGTTGATACCCCCGGAAAGAATGTCCCAATCCTGCTGGGAGTGGGAGACCATAGCCAATGCCGCCAGCACCATTACGATGCAGACGAAAATTTTTACGCCTCGAAAGCTGTATGAACCGGTGGAAACGGTTTCTTTTTCCGGTGGATTATGAATCAAAATATCTGTCCCTTTCAGTGGATGGTCTACTTCTATTAAAATATAATACTTCATACGGCGGATTGCAAGGGAAAAACACAGATTTTTGAGGTAATTTCAATACACCTCCGGAATCCGGTCTTTCCGGCGGCTCTTGACAGAATCGGCTTTTGGCAGTATATTATTTGTTAAACCGCTTTCCGGATACCGGAAAGTTCAACTGAAAAATGGAGAAGCAAAAATGAAACATTACCGGATGCAGGATATGACTGTCCGCGAATTGCAGGAGTATCTGAAAACCAATCAAACCATCATTATCCCCTACGCCCTCTGCGAACAGCACGGATTCCATCTGCCGCTGGATACCGATATCCGCAACGCTGAATTCTGCTCCAAAGCTCTGGCTGAAAAACTCGGCTGTATCTGCGCTCCGGTTCTCAATTATACCTTCAGCGGCGGTATGCTGCAGGGTACGATCAATGTCAAACCCAACACCTTTGCCAATCTGGTCGGCGAAATCATCGAATCACTGGTTCTGCAGGGCTTCCGCAACATCATCATTCTTCCCGGTCACGGCGGCAGTGAAAGTCTGCTTCACCTGAAAGAGTCTTTGCGGATCTTGAAGTGGCTCAACCCCGCTTTGCGCGATACCCTTATCCTGCTGACCCAGCTTTGGGACTTCTCTCCCACCTGGACGAAACTTTTTGATGAAGAGGATTATCACGCTTCCGATGCGGAAACGTCTCTTCTGCTGCATTGGTCGCCGGAAGTGGTTCGTCCGGAAATTGTTATGGATGAGCCTGAAGTTGCCGCCCGTCTCCGTAAAGATCCCGACAGCTTCCAGCTGCGCGAATCTTTCACCGATCTGAAACAGGAGATCATCCAGACCAGCCAGCGTGCTGATGTCAAAGTCGGGGTGATGGGTTATCCGGAACGCGCCTGTGCCGAAACCGGTAAGAAGATCGAAAGTGAATTTCTGGAAAATGCCGTTCCGGCGATCCAAAAAGCCATTGCCGATGCCGATGAGGCACGCAAAACCGGCAAACGCATTATCCATGAAGATAATGCACATTTGAAGATCCGCGCCATCTGAACCGGAACTTCAGACTCAGAAAAAGTATCGCCGCAGAGGGGAATACCCTTTGCGGCTTGCTTTTTTTTGCTGCACTGCGCCGTGATGATCCGGTGGCGCTTTGCGGGTGATTTTTTGGCAAATCTGCGGAGCTTTTCGCAGTCATGTACGATAGTCTCCTTCCTGCTCAACGCCTTTTACCGGCTGAAACTTCAGACAAAGGGAACTGATACGATTTGAGGCAACCGGGCAAAGGCATCCATATCCAGAGCGGAAAAAGTTCCGTTTTTGAAGGCGTGCCATGCGATTCCGCCGACCATGGCGGCGTTGTCGGTACAGTATTTGGGCGGGGCGATTTTCAAAGTTACCTTTTTGGGCAGTCTCTCTGCCATCATGCGGCGCAATTCGGCGTTGCAGGCAACGCCTCCGGCGACAACAACGGTTTTTACCGGGTAATTTTTCAGCACGGTCAGGGTTTTACGCACCAACACGTCCACCACTGCCCGCTGGAAACTTGCGGCAGTGTCGTGGAGCCACTGTTCATTGCAGGCGTTGGCTTCTTCGGCTTTGCGGACATGGTAGAGCAGGGCGGTTTTTATGCCGCTGAAGCTGAAGTTGTAGAGATTTTCCGGAGCGAGGGCGCGCCCTGCGCCGCCGGTAAGGGGACGGGGAAAGTCAAATTTTTCCGGGTCTCCGGTTTCGGCGGTTTTCTGCATGACCGGACCGCCCGGATAACCCAAACCGAGAAGTTTTGCTCCTTTATCCAGCGCTTCACCGGCGGCATCGTCGATGGTACAGCCCAGCTGACGCGCCGAACCATCCCGGTCAACCAGCAAAAGCGAGGTGTGTCCGCCGGAAACGACCAGTGCCAGCATGGGGTAGGTATCCGGATTTTTCAACAGCGAGAGGTCGCCATCCAGAAAAGCTCCGTAAATATGGGCAAGAAAGTGGTTTACTCCGATCAGCGGCAGGTTGTTGGCCTGTGCCAGACCTTTGGCGAAATTCATTCCCACCAGCAGTGCGGGAATCAGACCGGGGCCTTGAGTGACGGCAATGGCGCTGATATCTTTCAATGTCACTCCGGCTTCGCGCAGAGCGCCTTCAGTGACCGGGATAACGGCTTTCAGGTGTTCCCGTGCCGCCAGTTCCGGAACTACTCCGCCGTGGGGGGCGTGTTTGGCGATCTGGGAGGCAACGACACTTGCCATGACCTGCGAACCATCTTTGACTATGGCGGCGGCAGTTTCGTCACAGCTGCTTTCTATACTCAATATCAGACTCATTTTCTATGTTCCCTGCATGATTTTTTTGTGAGGCGATTATAATCTCATTACCGCAGATTTGGTAATTACTTTTGAAATTACCTCTGTCACACAGATAATATAACATCAAAATGCACAGAATACCAATGATGGCTTGAAAAAAGCGCTTCCAAGTTCTATATTATATAAAGAGTACATCTCATATAAAAATCATATTAAGGCAATAACTTTTTCCGGAGACAGGATATGGCGCGATTCAATTTTGAATTTGAGCGGGAGGTAAAACGCCCTGCCGACCGGAGCAAACTGCTCCGGGTGGTGTTTCTTTTCTGTCTGGTCGCTGCGGTAACTGCGGCAGTGATCTACTTTATCATCCCCAAAAAAGATCCGGTAAAAGCCGTCGATGATAAAACTCCGCAAAATGAAGCGGTTTCTCCGGATACTTCCGGTGAAAAAGCTCCGGTTTCTGATGGGAAAACGCAGAGCGTTCCCGCTGATAAGCCGGTGGCTCCCGATGCTGACAAACCGGTTCCCGGCGGAGAAAATTCCAATCTTCCGGGTAGTGAGACCGGGGATGAACCGGCTGATAAACCTGCTGATACTCCGGGAGATACTCCGGCTGATACCCCCGCTTCAGGGGGTGGCGAAGCTGCCAAATACGACCCATCTTCATCGGAGTTGTTGAAACATACCGACTCCTTCCGCGAAGCATTGAATGACGGCAGTTGGAAAAAACAGAAAGATGTGATCACCTATCAGGTCGCCGCCGGGGACTCATTGGAGCGTCTGGCGCGCAAATACTGCAATACGGTGCAGTTTTTGAAAAAAGCGAATAATATCACCAACGTCAATTCCATCCGCATCGGTCAGAAGATCTTCTTTTTGCGGGCGGAATCGTGGCAGATCACCATCTCCCGCAGCAAAGCCGAACTGCAGGTTGACCGTATCATCAATGGTCAGCCGGTGCCGATGGCGGTTTTCCCCTGCCGGATCAGAAGCGGAAAGCCGCTTGCTGATATGGTGGTCAGCCGCCGCTTTTCCGATCCTGACTATGTGGATGGTCATGGCAGAAAGTTCATTGCCGGCAGTGAGGGCAATCCCTATGGCGAAGGTTTGCTTACTCTGGCATCCGCAGCTTCTCCGGATCGGCGGTTGCGGGTATCCATTCACGGTCAGGGGGATGCTCCGGCGGTGGAAAAATCGGTTTCCTCAGGCGGTATAGCGTTGCACAACAACGATATACGTCTGCTTTACTTACTGGTTCCGGAAAAGACTCCGGTGAAAATAGTTGAATAATCACAAAAAGGGATAAAAAAGGTTTTTTATGGCGGAAATAATGCTTGATTTTGAAGCTCCGATCGCAGAATTGAAGAAAAAAATTGAGGAATTGCACAAATTTTCTTCAACCAGCGGTATCGATGTCTCTGCGGAAATCGCCGCACTGGAACTTAAACTTGAGGAGACCCGCAGTACGGTCTACTCCAACTTGACCCCGTGGCAGAAAGTTCAGCTTTCCCGGCATCCGGCGCGCCCCTATACTCTTGATTACATCCGGCGCCTCTGCCCCGACTTCATGGAGCTTTCCGGTGACCGCCGCTTCAGCGACGATAAAGCCATCATCGGCGGTCCTGCCACCTTCCGCGGCCGCAAAGTGATGATCATCGGCACCCAGAAGGGCAGAGATATGAAGGAGAATGTTTTCCGCAACTTCGGGTGGCCTCAGCCGGAAGGGTACCGCAAAGCGCTGCGTTTGATGCGTCTTGCCAATCAGGCGCGTATTCCCATTCTCACTTTTGTCGATACTCCGGGAGCTTATCCGGGCGTTGGCAGTGAGGAGCGTCACATTGCAGAAGCGATCGCAGTCAACTTGCGTGAGATGTTCAATCTGACGGTTCCGGTCATCTGCATCATCATTGGCGAGGGTGGTTCCGGCGGAGCGATCGGTCTGGGTGTCGGCAACCGGATATTGATTATGGAAAATGCTTACTATTCGGTCATCACTCCGGAGGGATGTGCGGCTATTTTGTGGAAAGACCGCAAGCACGCTCCGCAGGCGGCGGATGCTTTGCAGCTTACAGCCGGCAAACTCAAAGAGCTGGGTATTGCCGATGCCATTGTGCCTGA
>JAZUPS010000245.1:0-7353 GCA_045605305.1 Victivallaceae bacterium | reverse complement strand
CCCAGAAAAAACTTTCCGACTTCATTATGGAAGCCCGTGACCGCGGACTTTACCGTTTTATCACCGACAACGGTGCCGGCGGACTTTCTTCCAGTGTCGGTGAAATGGCTGATGAATGTAACGGATGCCGCATGGATCTTGCCAAAGCTCCGCTGAAATATGCCGGTATGCAGCCGTGGGAAATTCTGGTTTCCGAGGCGCAGGAGCGCATGAGTTTTGCGGTTCCGCCGGAAAAAATCGATGAGTTCAAGAAACTTGCCGAAGAGCGTGACGTTGAAGTCAGTGTACTGGGTGAATTTACCGATAACGGCAAGTTCCACATGCTTTACAATGGCAAAACGGTTGCTTATATCGACATTGAGTTCATGCATGACGGACTGCCCAAAATGCACCTGAAAGCGACGTGGAAAGCTCCCGAATTCCCCGAACCGGAATTGAAGAACCGTGATCTGGGCGCTGATACGCTGGATTTGATCGGAGCTTTGAATATCTGTTCCGACGAGTATAAAGCGCGTCAGTATGACCATGAGGTCAAAGGTTTGAGCGTGTTGAAACCCTTCGCCGGTCGCGGCAGAGATGTGGCGGCAGATGCCACAGTGACGATGGTCGAACCTCTGAGCAAAGATGGTGTTATTCTGGCTTCGGCGATTTTGCCGCGTTACAGTGATATTGATACCTATCACATGGCGGCAAGCTGTATTGACCTGGCAGTGCGCCGGGTGATCGCCGTCGGCGGTGATTTGAAAATGATCGCCGGTTTGGATAACTTCTGCTGGCCCGACCCGGTGAAAAGCGAAAAGACTCCGGATGGCGAATACAAACTGGCGCAGCTGGTTCGTGCCAATCAGGCGATTTACGATTACACGAGAAAGTATCTGGTTCCCTGTATTTCCGGTAAGGACTCGATGAAAAACGATTCCACCCGCGGCGGCCGCAAAATTTCGATTCCGCCGTCACTGCTTTTCAGTGTGATCTCCCGTTTGGATGATGTTTCCCGGGCGGTTTCCTTTGACACCAAGCAAGCAGGTGACACCGTTTATGTGATCGGTTTGACCAAAGCAGAACTGGGTGGTTCGGAATATTTCAACATGCTGGGATTCACCGGAAACAATGTTCCGAAAGTGGATGCGGAAAAATCCATTGACATCTGCAACCGGGTAAGTTCCGCCACCAAAGCGGAATTGGTCAATTCACTGATCACTCCGGCTCTGGGCGGTATCGGTATTGCGCTGGTGAAAAGTGCAATGGCAGGCCGTTTGGGAATGGAGATTGACTTGGATAAGATCCCGTGTGAAGAGTGTTCTGCTCTGGAAGCGTGGTTCTCTGAATCCAACAGCCGCTTCATTGCCACAGTTCCGGAGAAAAACCGTGCCGCATTTGAAGCGCTTTTCGATGGTGTGCCCTGTGCAGCCATTGGTACGGTGACAGCCGATAAGTATCTCAAGGTAACCGGAAGAGGAGCCGGTTGCACACTTGAGTTGGACGCGCTGTTGAGCAATTACAAAAAGACGCTCGACCGCGTGTAAATAGGGATACGGCGCTGCCGTATTCTGAAAACACAGAGAGGAGAGTGTGACGATGGAGCAAGAGGAGAATCGTCGCAACCTTGAAGCGGATGCGCTGATCCGGGAAAACATGCGGTTGGTTTTGAAGATCGCCAATGATTTTCTCGGACGGGGCTTGCCGTGGGATGACCTGGTTTCGGAAGGTAACCGGGGGCTGGTCATTGCCGCGCACCGTTTCAATCCGGATTTGGGAGCAAAGTTCAGCACTTACAGTGCATGCTGGATCAAACAGGCGATCCGGCAGGCATTGGCAGAGCAGACGTTGACGATCCGGGTTCCGGTGGGGACTCAGTTGAATTCCCGGCGGATAAAAAGGTCGGTACGCAAATTGACATTGGAGTTGGGCAGAGATCCTACCAATGAAGAGGTTGCGGCTGACGCACAATTGTCGATGGCGACAATAGAGCGGTTGCGTGACACCCGTCAGGTGGATATGCAGTCGTTGAATGAGCTGGTCGGCTCTGATGATTCTGATGGGGTGGAGCTGCTGGATTTCTTTGCGGATGACAGCAATGATGCGCCGGATCAGGAGTTGATCAAGCTGGAGGATATTGAGCAGCTTTTGGAGCTGCTTGACGGCTTGCCGCCGAAGGAGAAGCAGGTTTTGAAACTCCGTTTCGGGATGGATGGTTCTCCGGTAATGACTTTGGAGGATGTCGGCGGTTTGCTGAACTGCACCAGTGAAAGGGTGCGTCAAATACAGAATCAGGCATTGAAGCGTCTGCATAAGCAGATGGTGGAAAACGCCTGACGGAAATTTTCTGAAACTGGTCTCCCGGTTGCTTTATGGAGCCGCCGGGAGATTTTTTATGATATCGGTATTCTCTTTGCCGCAGTAAGCCGCCCGGTTATTTTTTTACCAGTTCAACGGTGGGGATCCATTCGATTTCACATTCATTGCTCAGGCGGCGCAGTTTGTCTTCAAATGCATTCCAGAGAACTTTTTCATCCATCATCTCATAGCTGTGTCCCCAGAAGTAAAAAATTCCGTCGGTAGTTTTGGCTTTTTCAAATCTTTCCCAGAAGTCCGGAGCCATAAAGTGACTGCTTGAGTGCAGGATCATCGGATGGGTAAAACCTGAAACCCGGTCGGTATATCCCGTGGTTCTGCCGTAAGTGAAACCGGCTTCCAGCAGCATGTCAGCTGTTTCCTGAGTGTATTTGCCGCAGGGCCACGCAAATCCGGTGGCTTCTTTCTGAAAGAGATCCTCAATGACCTTTCTGGCATCGAGAGCCTCCAGAAAGAATACTTTGTCATCGGTTACTCCCGCACTGCAGTGGCACATGGTGTGTGATGCCACGTCAAAACCTTCGTAAACGGCAGTCACTTCGTTCCACGCCAGTTTCCCCGGGCAGTAATCTTTGTACATCCACCCAGTTGTCTGCCGGACTTTGGCAGAGTGCAGCGCCGGATTGAGGTTAAAAGTGGCTTTCGCATTGTATTTGCGCAGCAGTTCTGTAAGTTTGATGTCGTTGAGTACGCCATCATCCCAGCATTGGGCAACTTTGACCATAAAATATTCCTTTCTGTTACAGGTGATTCAGTTACTTAAATAATCCACGATTTTTTCCGCCGCACTTATTCCGATGCCGGGAACCCGGCGGGCAATTTCCACCGCATCAGCACGCCTGAGCTGCGCCAGTGAACCGAATGCCCGGAGCAGTTCCCGTTTGCGGATGACTCCCACTCCCGGAATGTCATCCAAAATGGAGGACTGGATGCGTTTTTCCCGCAGATTCCGATGGTAGGTAATGGCAAAACGGTGCGCCTCATCCCGGACGGATTGAAGAAGTTTCAATGCCGGATGGTGGCGGTCAAGCACGATCGGCTCTGAACGGCCGGGGATATAAATTTCTTCATTCCGTTCCGCCAATCCCAGCATGGGAAGCGGCGGCGCATTTACGCTGAGCAACGCTTCAACCGCACTGGAAAGCTGGCCCTTGCCGCCATCGACCATCAACAGATCCGGCAGGGGACGGTTTTCTGCGATAAGTCTGCCGAAGTGACGGGATACCGCTTCGCGCATCATGGCAAAGTCATCACTCTGCATCACCGTCTTTATCCGGAAACGGCGGTAAGCCTGACGATCCGGTTTGCCATTGGTAAAAGTTACCATACTTGCCACTGCCAAAGTTCCGAGAATATTGGATATATCAAAACAGATGATCTTGCGGGGAAGTGTCTGCAATCCCAGACGCTGTGCCAATGCCCGTATGGCAGTTTCTCCTGGGGGAGATTGCTGATCGGGTAGGGCAGGATTATCGAAAATCCGGTTCTTTCTCCCGAAAACCGCATCGATATTGAGCGCAGCATCCCGGTAACGGGCTGCCAATTCAAACTTGCCTTCATTTGAGGCATCGAGCATCTTTTTTCTGATCGCCTCCTTTACCGGGGCAATGTCGCCATCAAGAACTGCCAATGCCGCATCAACTCTTGCCCGGTACTCTTGCAGAGTAACTTTTCCGGTACAGGGGGCACAACAGTCCTTGACCAGTTTTTTCAGACAGTGTTTCCGGGTCTCTTCATCCGGATCACTGCTTTTGCATCCCCGCAGACCGAAGTGGGAAAGGAGAAATTCCCGGGTCATTTTCAACGCTGTTCCGTGGGGAAATGGCCCGTAATAGCGGGCGTTATCCGGCTTTTTCAACCGGGCAAGGGTCAAGGTCGGATATTTTTCGCTGAGATCGACTTTCAGGAGCAAATAGCGCTTGTCATCCCGCATGAGAATATTGTAATAGGGAGCATAACTTTTTATCAGCTGGGATTCCAGCAGCAGAGCTTCATCTTCATTGCGGACAATGGTGTATGACCACTGGTCGATGGAGTTGATCAGTGAACGAAGTTTTGCATCACCTGTCCTGCGGCGTGAGGGTTGAAAATAGTTGCCAAGTCTCCGGCGCAGATCACGGGCTTTGCCGACATAAATCACCTTGCCAAAGCGGTCACGGAACATATATACGCCCGGTTTCGGCGGAATTTCAGAAGGGTGATATTCGTCAAATTTCAAGGTTTTTTACCCGACTTCTGCTCCGGTTTCGGCATCGGTCAACCGGAACTCTTCATAGTGCAGTTCCGGATCGGCACGGAAACTCAATTCATGTTTGTAACGGCTTTCAAGGTCATCAAAAAGTTCCGCATCCTCGTTGCGCAAACGTTCCAGCACTTCCGGGTGCATGTAAACCCGCAACGCCACGCCGCGGTACTTTTTATCCCGCATCACAGAACTCAGTTTCCGCTGGATTTCCGCACTCATGGTCAGGGCGGATTTCACCAATCCTGAACCGTGACAGTAAGGGCAGGGGTCATAGACCTGATCGAGAATACTTTCCTGCTCCCGCTGGCGGGTCATTTCCATCAAGCCGAGTTTGCTTAGCGGCAGAAGTTGAGTTTTTGCCCGGTCTTCTTTGAGCAGTTTCCGCATGTGCCGGAAAAGTTCATCCCGGTCGGCGGCTGTACGCATGTCGATAAAATCCAGCACCACCAGACCGCCGACATTGCGCAGACGGAGCTGACGGGCGATCTCTTCTGCCGCCTCAAGATTGGTTTTCAGTACAAATTCCGGTTGATCGGCAAGTTTTCTGCCGTGACCGCTGTTGACATCTATTGCAATCAATGCTTCTGTTTCATCAATAACTATCGCTCCGCCGCCGGGGAGTTTCACTTCACGCTGAAAGACATTTTTCAACTGTTCATCAATGGCGTAATGGTCAAAAATTTCCTGCGTTCCTTTATAAAAGGTCACTTTGGAGGCAAGCCGGATGCCGCCGACCCGTTTCAGCGTATCTTTGATGTGTTTATAGGCATCGGCATCATCCACCACGATACCGGCGATCTCTTCAGTCATGAAATCTCTTGCGGTGCGGTCGATAAGATTCGGTTCGGTAAAAAGCCGTTTCGGAGCATCGCCGCTTTCCACACCGGCTTCGATTTTTTTCCAGTAATCCAGCAGCAATCCGAGGTCGCGTTTGAAAAAGGCGGCTTTGCGCCCTTCGCCGTTGGTTCGGCAGATGATCCCCGTGTTTTCCGGCAGTTCAAGCTGGCTGAGGATTTTGCGCAAACGCTCTCTTTCTGTGGTGCTTTCAATGCGTGAGGATAAGCCGATATGCTCATGGTAGGGCATCAGAACCAGAAATCTGCCGGGAATGGTGATGTCAGTCGTGACCCGCGCACCTTTGGTGCTGATGGGAGCTTTTGCCACTTGCACGAGTATTTCCATGCCTGGTTTGAAGATATTGGGAATATCTTCCACGGTGATCTTTTTCTTCCGGCGGGAAAGTTCTTCCGAGAGGGTGGAATTTTCCGGAGCGTGTTTTTTTCTGCTCTTTTTGGAGCTTACGGCATTCTCCTTTGATTCCATTTCGGTGCGGTATTGCTCCACCAGTTCGGAGTTGCCGGGGAGCATCTCTTTGAAGTGGAGAAAGGCGTTCTTCTTTGCGCCTATATCCACAAATGCCGCCTGCAAAGAGGTGTCAAGATTGATTATCCTGCCCAGATAAATATCCCCGGCTTTAGGTGCATCATTGTCATGCTCGATCTTGTACTCTTCCAGTTTCCCATCTTTGAGCAAAGCGAAACGGCGCTCAAGTTTGCCGCAGTTGAGGATGATTTCTTTGCCCATAGTCAAATACCCAATTCTGTGATAAATACCGGGAGTTCACCCCGCAAACCGTTGCGGAACGCACTTGCTGTCATGCGTTTGCCGCCGGATGGGATCAATTCGGTAATTTCCAGTGCTGTGTTATCACCGCAACCGACGATCAATTTCCCGGCAATCTCGGCACAACATCCTGCTGCAAGACCGGTATTTTCTGTCTTTTTTGCGGCACAGATCGTTATCGTGATCTCTTTGCCGTTGGCAGCACGGCACTTGGCGATTGCTCCGGGCCAGGGGAAGTAGGCGCGGGTCATAGCTTCGATTTTTTCCGCGGAAAAGTTCCAATCAACATAGCCGTCACGTTTGGAAATTTTGCGGCACACGGTCACTTCTGCCGGATTTTGAACCGCAGGTGGCAAGGTGCCGTCGGCAATGGCACACAAGGTTTTTGCGGCGTGCTGTGCTGCCAGATCTCCCAATGCTGATTCCAGAGAATCGGCATATTCACTGCCGTCAAGTTCCATTGTCAGAGTGCGGAAGACCGGTCCGGAATCAAGTCCGCGCTCCATTTGCATGTAGCAGACCCCGGTACTTTTATCCCCATTGATTATCGCCTGAACGATGGGGGATGCTCCACGGTAACGGGGCAGGAGCGAGGCATGAACATTGACACAGCAGACCCGGGGCACGGCAAGAATGGTTGATTTCAAAATCTGCCCGAAAGATACCACACAGAGCAGATCCGGCTGGAGTTCCTGCAGCATGGCGGTGAACTCCGGCGTATTGACATCAGCAGTACGGATAACATCCAATCCCATTTCCAATGCGGCAGCTGCCAACGGTGTCGGGGTAAGCACCCGTTTTCTCCCGGCGGGACGGTCAAGCTGGGAAATTACCGCCTGCAGATCTATTTCCGGCGCGGATGCCAATGCCCGCATGATGGGAATGGCGATCGGCCCGGAACCAAGAAAAACAATTTTCAATAAATTGGACACTTGAAAAATCCTTCATTAAGATTCATATTAATATATACACGATAGATAATATAATACTTGAAACAGTTAATTGCAAAAGTCAATCACAAAAAGATTGCAAAGTTGACCGTCAGAAAGAGTAAAACGGTCGGAAAAACGGTATTTATGAGAAAAATAACCATAATGCTCGGCGGCAATCTAAGTCGGATCGTAGCCATG
>JAZUPS010000244.1:0-3032 GCA_045605305.1 Victivallaceae bacterium | reverse complement strand
CAGGCGTTCTTTGTGTTCTTTGCGTTCTTTGCGGGATTCTTCCCATGCACCGCGCTTGGCAAGGTATTCTTCAAATTCATAGGGATAATAACGGAAAACCGCCTTTTCAATAACTCCCGCCCAGCTGGAACCGGTTTCTGTTACATACAATTGCGATTGTCCCAAACCCCAGGTCAAATATTCCAGATATTCGCATTTGTACGGTTCGCGTTTATCCCAATCCTTGTTACGCATTGTAGTATCCAGTCCCAGATAGCCTTCCATGGTGTAGTTGACAAAGAGTTCGATCTCCTGTTTGGGGGCAAAGGTCATCTCCCACAGAAAGATTTGGCTGAATTTCTTTTTCTTATCATGAGGCACAAAACGAACCGGAAAGGTTTTATCTGCAGTTCCGGCAGTAAAGCCGTAATGGGAAATGATTTGACTTTGATTGAAATATCCCTTGTCATCTTGCAGTCTTGCTTCTGTGTCCAGAGGGAAACCGACCGGAACAATCACTTTTTTATCGGTAAGATTGCGTAAAATAAAGCGGCAACGGAAATCCATTTTGTCCAAATTGCGGCAGGAAGTATCAACCGGATAATTTCCCCTGCGGGGGAACATGATGATCTCTTCTTCCACCATTTGGATTGTGTCTGTCTTTTCCAGCGTCGGCGTCTGACCGCTTCCCCGGAACACTCCGGCATTGCCGAAACAACTTATGAAAATCAAAAAAAGAAAATAAATTATCAGAAATCTTTTCATTCTTTATACCTCCAGTTTCAGAAATTATCTATTTGCATAATAAACTTGGCGAAAATATTTTTGTAGCTCTTGGCAACTTGCAGAATCCGTTAATATTTTCTTTAAGGAAAAATGTTGTGGTAAAGTTTTTTTTGCCTGTTCGACAGCCTTTTTTATTATCAAATTCGTTCCGTCATATTGCATCCAGGAACAGTCTGTAACTTTTTCAACGATCATAACTGCCAATACACCTTGCGAAGCGTTTTCCCAATTACAGATGTGGATTTTTGTCATATCGGTATTGGAAAACAATGAAAGTAAAAACTCAAAATGATTCGGATCATTTTTTATTGACGCAAAATATTTTTGCCATCCTGTACTATCGAATACTTTTGCTCCAATACATCCTTCCTGTTGTGATAAACTTTTAAATTTTTGCTCATAATGCTTACTCAAAATGGTTGACCTGATCTTCGTCCAATCCGCTTTGCAGAGCAGAGCCGGGATGTTGGAATAGATGTTTTTGTGATGACCGTATTCAGGCTTCATCAATTCAGAAATAGCATCTTCAACGCTCCAGTTTTCAAAAACGATGCGGTATGCGGCAACGGCACATCCGGTGCGGTCGCTGCCGTGCCAGCAATGGATCAATAAGGGCTTGGGCGCATCACGGATAACGGTCAAAATTTTATAGAGGTCATCTTCCGAAATTTTTCCTGTATCAAGGGGAATTTCGTACAGAGTAACAGCATTGTTCCAATTGCGGTTGATTGCATTGATTTCGTCTTTGTCGCTGTTGTTTTCCCGCAGGTTCAACACACTGCGAATGCCGTTAAATGTATAGAGAGAAAAAAATTCATCCTTATCCGGCTGACCGGAACGGTAAAGATTTTTATTGACCTTGTGAAAGTTTTTCGGGAATTGGGGATAAGGCGATTGTCCGGCATTTCCTCTGACCCAATACGGCAATCCGGTATTTTTCTGCTGCCTGGCAACTCGGCCATTCTTGAAATCCAAGGTATAACTGTGCCAGCGAGAAAAAATTCCGTCCCATCCCAGAAGCCAATGTCTTTGCGGAAAGAAATCACAATTCCATTGATCCGCAGACATTACGGATTGATTTTTCGCTACTTCCTGTGCATTACGGAAAGAATGAGAGAAAATTTTGCTTCGCGGCACTACAATGTCAAACCTGTTTCTGCTCCAGCGGCTGCGGAAGGCATGTTTTTCCAGATGTGCCGCAACTTCTGCTTTGGTCATGCCGATGTAATTACGTTCAGGAATCCCGCCGCATCCAACGAGGAAAACGATTATCAAAACGCACTGAATACTGCAAATCATGAATTTTTTCATATTCCGTTCCTCCATACTCAAATCAACCGTTCTCTGGTAATATACCATCTCCCGCAGGCGTTTACAACTGCAAAACGGGAGAATTATCAGTAAGTGATGGGAAGGTGTCCCATTTTTTCTGCAAGTTCCGGCAGCAGTTCAAAGAGCAGATCAAGGCGTTTCCTTGTAACCTTAAACAGAGGTAACTTATATCCATCGTGGGTCACCGCAAATACGCCGATGAATTGCCCTTTGTTTCCGCGAAATAATGTATTACAGCACAAGTGATCCACTTTGTCAAAAGAAAGTGCTTTCATTTTTTCTGCTTTTTCCGGGCTGAAATGTTTACAGCAAAAAAACTTTTTCTCCTGAAAATCAAATACGGTCATCCGTGGAGTGTACAGCAAATAGACCACAAATCCGATGATGATTACTGTGATCCAGCACACGGGGATGAAAACAGATGTTGCAACCGCCAGAAACATCAACACACCCCATACAATATAAGTGAACTTTGAAACATCCTGCCGGATGATCCCATAACGGGAGTTTTGATATTCCATTTTTTGCCGCAGTTCAATATTGTTCAGAGCAACGGCAGGCTGTTCAATATCAAGTGCGGCATAAAAGCGTTCTGCCGGAATAGTGTTTATATAATTTTTCAAAGTCTGAGGAATGTTTACTTTCTTTTGAAAAACGGCACGGAAAAAAAGAATTGCAAATCCCAGTGACACCAGATACAAGAAGACGCATTTCACCCAGCGGATCAATCCCCAATAGCCACGATACCAGAACATAATGGCACACTCCCGCGGATTTTCCGGATCAACAATCACCTGCCGTTTGGTTCCTGGTTTCAGGTCGGGGAAAGAGTCGCTGTCATAAACGATCTTTGTGCCGTAGTATAATTTGCCTTTGCAGGTGTATTTGTATTCCACATCTGCGACAACTCTAAGTCGGATCGTAGCCATGTCGTT
>JAZUPS010000243.1:0-10104 GCA_045605305.1 Victivallaceae bacterium | reverse complement strand
GTCGATGAGTATCAGGATACCAACGGTGCCCAGTTTGAACTGGTAAAAATGCTCAGCGGCAAACGCTGCAATCTCTGTGTTGTCGGCGACGATGATCAGAGTATTTACTCGTGGCGTGGTGCTGATGTCGGAAATATTCTGGATTTCCCCAATATTTTTCCCGGAACATTGACCGTCAAACTGGAACAGAATTACCGCTCCACTTCCGCTATTCTCGATGCTGCCAATGCGGTTATCAGTACCGGAACGTGCCGCCACGAGAAAAAATTGTGGAGTGCCGTAGGTAAGGGAGAAAAACCGCAGATTATCCGGCTCGACCGGGACGATCTGGAAGCGGATTTTGTTGCCTCACTCATCCGTTCCAAAAAAGCTGAACGCCCGGAGCTGAACTACCGGGATTTTGCGGTGTTGTACCGCTCAAATCAGTTGTCAAGACAGATCGAACAGGCATTGATGAGTTCGGGAATACCTTTCCGTCTGGTCGGCGGGCAGCAGTTTTTCCAGCGGCGGGAGATCAAAGATGCCGTGGCATATTTGAAACTGCTGGAAAACCCCAAAGATGATCAGAGCATTTTGCGTATCCTTGCCGCACCGCCCCGGGGGATCGGGCCGAAAGCGGTCAAGGAACTCAAACGCCGCCGGGCAGAGGAGTTCAAACCCATGTTTTCTTCACTGAAAAGTGAGGATTTCATCAAAACTCTCACCTCCAAAGGACAATCTGAACTGCGTGAGATGCTCAATGCCTTTGAAACGGCAAAAAACGCCTTTGCCGCTCCGGGAAATCTGGCAGGAAAAATTCTGGAATTTCTCAAAAATGCCGGTTATTACGGCGGACTGCAGAAAATTTACCGCGACCACGACGACAGCGTGAAACGGCGGGACAATGTGGATGAATTCATCAGCGCCGTCGCCCAGTTTGAGAAAAAACACGGCAATGATGTCACTTTGACCGAATATCTTGAATCCTACTCACTTATGGAGGAATACGACCGGGTGCAGGAGGAGTCTCCCGATGCCGATGCGGTCACTCTCAGCACCATTCACGCCGCCAAAGGGCTGGAGTATCCCGTGGTGGTTCAAATCGCCATGGAAAAGGGCATATTTCCCCATGAAAGAGCTTTGGAGGAAAATGGTTATGAGGAGGAACTGCGCCTCTTTTATGTGGCGCTCACCCGGGCGAAAGAGGAACTTTACCTGACCCGCTGCCGCAGCCGGATGATACGGGGCGTGGTGCGTCCCTCATTGCCCTCAGGCTTTCTGGAACTGCTCGGCGAATCCGCAGAGCGGGCGGAAAAGAGCGATCTGGTCAAACTGGCGGATGATGCAGTGGTGCGCAAAACCTTTGAAGATGCCATCCGGATGCTGATGAATCCGGATTGATTACAGAAAAATCCCGTTTTTCTGCCGGGAAAAGGTGGAAAAATCCGCTTCGGCAGATTATGTTAAGAGTAGAACCGAAACTATCGAATAAAGGAGTTCAACAAAATGTATATCGGCAGAATCGTTGCTATCGGCATGACCAAAGAAAATCGCGTTTGCGCCATGTATCGTGTCTCATCCCGTTCTTTCCCCAACCGTCAGGCGGTGGAAAACAACGGCAAAATCGCCATCGTCCCCCGTCCGGGCGCTGAAGGTGATCTGGCTAAAAATCCTTATATCAGCTACAACTGTCTGCGTATTGCCGGAGAATGGGCTATTGCCACCAATGGTTCCCAGACTGACCCGATCACTGAAAAGATCGCCATGGGCATGTCCCCCCGGGATGCCATTACCCTCGGTCTGCTGGCGATGGATTACGAAAAAGACTCTCTGGATACCCCCCGTATCGTGGCAGTCGCCGGAAGAGTTTCCAAAGTCGGTTATCTGGGAATAATCCGCAAAGATGCGGTTCTGGTGCGGGAATTTGCCCTTGAACCGGGGGTGGCGCGCTACATTTCCACCTACGAAAAAAACGCTCCGGCAGATGCTAATATCGATACCGGATTCAAGGCGGCATGTCAGAATTGCGCCGCTCAGTATGTGGTTGACGGCGGCGTTTTTGCCGACTTTGAACAGCCCGTGACCAGTGCCGCCGCTATGGAAGATGGCGACGGTTTCGCTCTGGCAACGGTGATTTGCTGAAAATGACAGGTTTCGTTGCAGCAGAAGTGGCAGCGGGGGGTGTGCGGCTCTATTTTCATAAAGATGCCGCATTTGAGAGCAAAATTCTCCCCTTTTCCCCCTTTGTGCTGGCGGATGCGGCAGCGGAACTGCCGGGAGAACCGGAAATAAAAGTGCTTGACGGAGAAGGTTTCTTCTGCCGTCAGGCATTTTTTTCGCTGCCGGATTATGAAAAATTCCTGCCGGAATTGAAAAAAACTCCCGGGGTCATGGTTATCCGGGATCTGCTTCAGCAGGCGCTGGGAGAGTTGAAACTCCGCCTCTTTGACGGAATGAGCTTCCCGGAACTGCGGAGAGTGAGTTTCAAGGTGGAAACCTCTGACGGTGAAGAAATTTCCCGGATTTGCGTCTGTACCAATGACGGGAAAGAAAAGGCATTCAGCGGCAGTGAAAAGGAGATCATTTCCGGATTTTCTCAATTTATTACCGCCAATGATCCGGATCTGCTGCTGGGCTTCAACTGCTGCCGGGAGGATCTGCCGCTTTTGACCAAACGGGCGAAAAAGCTGAAGCTCTCTTTGGATTGCGGACGCGATGGCGGCGGATTTTCCGCCCGGGCATCCCGTTACAGTGCCGGAGAAAAACAGTACACCTATCAGCGCTTCTCCCTTGCCGGCAGACATGTGGTGGATATGCTCCATGTGATACAGCTTTTTGATGCCGTTCACCGGGATCTGGAAGAGCTGGAACTGCCGGTGATAAAAGAGTATTTCAAACTTGACACCTCTCTTCCGGTGGAGTTGATCGACCAACTCTCAGCGATACTGCTCCCGGCGTATTTTTACCGTACACGGGAACTGCCGCTGGGGTTTCAGGAGTGTATTCTGCGCGGTTCCGGCAGTGCGCTGGATGCGCTTTTGACCGCTGAATATCTGAATTTATCCCGCGCCATACCCCTGCCCGAAGCGGCACGGCCCTACGCCGGAGCATTGGCTGGGATGGAGGCATCCGGAGTATTCCACAAGGTGTGTCACTGCGACGTGCGTTCACTTTATCCCTCGCTGCTGCTCCACTTCGGCATATCCCCTGCCCGGGATGAAGCGGGGATATTTCTCCGGCTCCTGCGCCGGTTGCGGGAGTTCCGTCTGGCGGCAAAAGACCGGGCGCGGAAACTGCCTGACGGCGTGGAAAAACAACAGCAGCAGGCTTTGCAAAGTTCCTTCAAAATATTGATCAACTCCTTTTACGGCTATCTGGGTTTTGCCCAGGGTACGTTCAATGATTTTGCTCTGGCGGAAAAGGTCACTGCCGCCGGCAGGGAGCTGTTGGGTAAACTTGCCGCCGCACTTCAGGCACATCAGGCACAGGTAATCGAGATGGATACCGACGGCATCTATTTTCAGGAACCGGAAAGGGGCAGTGAAGAGCTGAAATCAGCGCTGAATGCCCTGCTGCCGGAAGGAATTGAATTGGAGTTCGATGCCTGTTATCCGGCGATGTACTCTTACAAGGCAAAAAATTATGCCCTTCTGGGCGTGGATGGTTCCATATCCCTGACCGGGGCGGCATTGAAGTCCCGAGCGCTGGAACCATTTCAGCGCAAGTTCATTATGCAGGCAGTAAGCGCCAAGCTCCACGACGATCCGGCGGCACTGAAAAGGGTCTTTGAAGAGTGGAAAGAGGCGATAATCAGCCGCAGTGTGCCGCTGGAAGATCTGGCAAAGAGCGAAGTTTTGAGCGATTCGCCGGAAAATTACCGCAAGAAACTTGCCTCCGGCTCATCCCGCCGCTCAGCGGCTTACGAACTGGCTCTGGCATCGGGGAGGAACTTCCGGGCGGGGGACAAGGTAAAGTTCTACGTCACCGGCAGTAAGGCAAAAGTTCCGGTCGTCGGCAACTCCGCTTTGCTGGAAGATGCCGACCTCTCAAACCGCAATGAAAACAGCGCCTACTACCTTGCCAAACTGGATGCTCTTTTTGCCCAGTTCCGCTGATAAACTTACCTCGAAAAAGATTGAAAAGATACCGTTGATGGGATAAAAAAAGGGCTGTTGCTTTCGCGACAGCCCTTTGGGTCTCCCGGATTATTTTCCACTCACTTGGCAGCCGGGGCGGGTTTCGCCGCCGGAGGAGCCGGAGGGGTGAAAAGAAGTTTGAAGTTGGCAGCTTTGAGTTCCTTTTCCATGAACGCCTGAACCGCCTTCTGGGTCTCCATGCCGGTCAGGTAGCTGATCAGCTGATCTTTGACCTGAGTGAAGGGAAGTTTGCGCTCTTTTTCAGCGGCATCGCGGCGGATGATGTGATAGCCGAACTGGGTTTTGACCACACCGGAAATTTCCCCCGGTTTGAGGGCAAAAGCCGCTTTTTCAAACTCCGGAACCATCTGACCTTTGCCGAATGCTCCAAGAGAACCGCCGTTGGCGGCACTGCCGCACTGGCTGCTGGTCTTGGCAAGAGCTTCAAAGGTCTGGGGGTTCTGTTTGACCTGAGCAAGCAGACTGTTGATCTTGGTCAGAGCATCTTGTTTCTCCTTTTCCGGAGCATCATCTTTGACCATGATAAGAATGTGGGAAGCGCGGATGGTTCCATCCGGATCACCCGGCTGAATGAACTGCTGTGGATTGGCATTGTAGAACTTCAACGCATCAGCTTCGGTGACTTTGATATTTTTCAACACGTTCTTATCCAGATATTCCTGAATAGCGATCGCCTGCTGCATCATGGGGTTGGCACTCTGCTCCTCGATCTCCTGATTCATGGTCTTTTTCTTCTGGGCAAGCATCTGCGCCATCAATTCAAGCTCTTCCTTGCTGGCTTTTTTCAACTGGGCTTCCAATGCGGCCTTGACCAGCGCGGCAGAGGGGACGATACCGGCTTTCCGCGCGGCATCCATCAGCAACTGCTGGGAAACCATGTCAGTAACCAGTTTGCCTGCCATCTGCTCAACCATCTGAGCGGTGACGCCGGGAGGAAGTTTGCCGCCGGGCATCTGATTTTTGAAAAGGGCGATCATATCTTTTTTGGTGAAGATCTTTCCGGCATAAGAGGCAAGATCTTCGGGAAGACCTTTGAGCGCCTCTTCGATGGTGATCGCCTTTGCCTGCTGCTGCTGCAGCATCTGCATCAGCTGGGCCTGCTGTTCCGGGGTGAGCTGGGGCTGTTTTGCCGGTTCTGCGGCAAAGCCCTGCATCAGAATCGCGGCGGAAACCACTCCGCCAAGCAACAATTTTTTCATCATAATACCAATTCCTTTCTATGGTTGTTTGTGCGTGCATTTCTCCTCTTCACGCATTTTCGCATCAATGTACATCTTCCAAAGATAAACCACCATTTCTTTTTTTCAAGCGATTACAACTTTTTCCGGAAATTTTTTTTACATAAATGCAAAAAAACACATATTTTTCGAAAAATAATCCATATTTTACTGGTATTCTCTCCATTCCGGTGTTATATTAAAAACCATTCTTTTATCAACCACACAGGAAAGGGAACAAAATGAGTATCTTATTCGGGACCGACGGTATCCGGGGGCGTGCCAACACCTATCCGATAACTCCGGAAAATGCCTTGCTGATCGGCAAAGCTGTTGCCGGTTATTTTTCCTGCCGCCCAGGGATGAAGTACCGCAAACCGTGTGCGATCATCGGCAAAGACACTCGCTTATCCGGTTACATGCTGGAAAATGCGGTAAGTGCCGGATTATTGAGCATGGGCATGGATGTACTGGCAGTCGGTCCGATGCCGACTCCGGCAGTGGCACATCTGGTAAACTCTTTTGCCGCTGATTGCGGCATTATGATCACCGCCAGTCATAATCCGGCAGGGGATAACGGAATAAAAATATTTGACCGAGACGGTTTCAAGTTGAGTGATGCAGTATGTGAAGAGCTGGAAAACTTAATCTTTGATGAAAAATTATCCACTTCGCATATCGCTGATGCCCGTATCGGCAAAGCGTACCGGATCGAAGATGCCCGGGGACGTTATATTGAATTTGCCAAAGCGTCTATAAACAACCATTCGCTTGCGGGGCTGAAAGTTGTTCTGGATTGTGCAAATGGGGCAGCTTACGCGATAGCTCCGGCGATCTTCCGCGAATTGGGCGCAGAAGTTATCGTTCATGCATCTCAACCGGATGGAACCAATATCAATGAAGAATGTGGTGCGACCATGCCGGAAAAAATGTGCCAACTGGTAGGGAAATATCAGGCTGATCTGGGTATTGCATTGGATGGTGATGCCGACCGGGTGATCTTTTCCGATGCAAAAGGCAAAGTTGTCGATGGCGACCGGATAATCGGTATGCTCGCGCTGGAACAGGCGCGAAAAAATGCTTTGCCCGGTAACCGGATCGTGGTTACCAGTATGAGTAACCTGGCGCTTCATCAGGCAATGGAAAAAGCCGGTATCAAGGTCATTACCACCGACGTGGGGGATCATCTGGTCATCGAAGCCATGCGCAAACACCGCTGTTCGATCGGTGGTGAACAATCCGGTCATGTCATATTCATGGATCACGTTACCACCGGCGACGGGATAATCACCGCATTGCACATAATGAAACTCATGCAGGAAAAGCAGAAAACTCTGGCAGCATTAGCAGACTTTATGACGCCGTTTCCGCAGAAAACAGTCAATCTGCAAGTTTCTGCCAAACCGCCGCTTGCCGATTTGACCGCACTCAACCGGGAGTTGGAAATGTTTCAAAAGGAGAACGGTTCAGCCGGCAGGACAGTTATCCGGTACAGCGGAACGGAAAATAAACTGCGAATTCTGGTGGAAACCGAAGATATTTCCCGTCTGGAAAAGTGGAGTTCACGTCTGTCGGCAGCGGCACGGTGCGATCTGGAGAATAAAAAATGAATTTGATTTCTGTTGAAGTGCCGTCACTGTATCCGTTATCAGTTCTCCCCGAAAAAATCATGATCGGTCAACTGCAGCTGGCAGAAGTGATCGATACCATGTTTGCCGATATGCCTGATGACTTCAAATGGGATTGCTGTTTTTTCCCGGATGATGAATTGCTGCAAAAAAGCCGCGGTTTGACCGATTTCACCATTGCCGACTGCGGTGGACGCATTGCCGGATGTGCCGGGAATGGCAAAAAGCTGATACCGTTTTCCGGAATCGAATTGCGCTTTCCCTGGCAGATACTGGATATATCCCGGATGATCATGGAAAAAGTTTCCGGCGATTCAACTGCCGGAAATATTGCCCCGCAGACAGTGATCGACGGACATTTGATCCTCGGTAAAAATTCCTCCATTCTCCCCGGAGTTTATATTGAAGGCAACTGTATGATCGGCAGTAATTGCAAAATCGGTCCGAATTGTTATCTGCGCGGCAACACCATTATCGGGGATAATTGCCATATCGGTCAGGCAGTGGAGATAAAAAATTCAGTTATCGGCAGCAATACTGCCATCGGTCATTTGAGCTATGCCGGAGACAGCGTGATCGGTTCCCATGTGAATTTCGGTGCCGGTACGATCATTGCCAATTTGCGCCATGACAACTGCAATCACCGATCGATGGTCGGCGGGGAGCTGCTGGATACCGGCAGAAGAAAATTCGGAGCTGTTATCGGCGACGGCGTACACACCGGGATCAACACTTCCATATACCCCGGCAGGAAACTGTCTCCTGGTGCAGTTACCGCTCCGGGAATGATCGTAAAATACGATCTTTAATCAGAAAAGATATATTTTATGATGAAAAATTCATTGCAAAAAATAATATCTATGATATATTTTTACTTATACGGGATGATTCCGGAACCGCAAGAGTTTCTGGAATCACTCCATACAAGCAGTGTCCCCAACCAAATAATGAGGTGAAAATATGGATGTCATTATCTGCAAAACTTCCGCCGATGCGGAAAAACTGGCTGCCCGGATGATCGCCGATGCGATCAACGCCAAACCGGAGTTCAAACTCGGTCTTGCCACCGGTGCTACGATGGAAAATGTTTACGCTGAATTATCCAGATTGAACAAAGCCGGTGAAGTCGACTTCTCTCAGGTGCGTTCCTGGAACCTGGATGAATATGCCGGTCTTGCTCCCGAACATGATCAGAGCTACCGCTACTACATGAATAAACACCTTTTCAACAACGTCAATATCGACATCCGCAACACCCATCTGCCCGATGGTCTGGCTCTGGATGAAGAAGCTGAAGCTGCCCGTTACGATGACTCCATCGATGAAGCCGGCGGCATCGACCTCTGGCTGGTCGGTATCGGCAAATCCGGTCACGTCGGTTTCAACGATCCCGGCACCAGCTTTTCCAGCCGTACCCATGTGGCGTATCTGAACAACACCACCTATGAGCAGAACAAAATCTACTTCAATCCCCCGGAATCCATGCCCCGCCGCGCTTACACTGCCGGTGTCGGAACTGTTCTGGATGCGAAAAAAGTTCTGCAGCTGATCACCGGTGAGCGCAAAGCCGCCATCGCCGCCGCCGCCATCGAAGGTCCCATGACCGCGATGATCAGCTCCACCGCGCTGCAGCTGCACCCGGATACGGTCATCATCCTCGATGAAGCCGCCGCCGCGGATCTGAAACTCAAAGATTTCTACAAAGAAGTTTTTGAAAACGATCCCAAATGGGAAGCCTACCGCTGAAAAAACGCTCAATACTCCCGGAGTGAAAACTGCCGGGAGTTATTGTCTTAAAAGAAGAAATCAGGAAAAAAAGATGAAAAAAATTCAAGTCACCAGCCGGATCATCCCTGAACTTGATCCGCAGTTCGTGCCGGCAGCGCTCTGGAACCGGGAGTTCCGCAAACTTGCCGCCGCTGAAGCTGACAGTATCGATGCCGCCATCACCCTTGAACGCGCCAATGGCGCCGTTTCCCGTTTCGACACCAAACTTTTTGCGGATACGCAGGAAAATCTGGCATTGAACTTCCGCTACGTTGAACGTATCGTGAAATTCATGCTCTGGGCATACGGCGGCAAGACCGTCACCATCGCCGGAGCGCCGCTGGTTGCCGGAAAACTGGCAGAGGTTTACAGCGCCACCGGAGAACGGGCGTTTGATTATCAGGTGATGGGTGAACGCATTTACGGCGGAAAATTTGAGGTCAGATCCTGCTCCTATGCTGATGCTCCGGCGGAAAAGAAGATCTCCGTCAAACTCGGCGGCAACTTTGAAGGCTGCCGTATCGGTTTCGATCTGGGCGGTTCCGACCGCAAATGTGCCGCAGTTATCGACGGCAAAGCGGTTCACAGCGAAGAGGTTGTCTGGGACCCCTACTTCCAGAAAGATGTGAACTATCACCGCGAAGGTATTCTTGATTCTCTGCGCCGCGCCGCCGCCAAACTGCCGAAAATCGACGCTATCGGCGGTTCTGCCGCCGGTGTTTATGTGGATAATCAGCCCCGTATCGCATCTCTTTTCCGCGGTATTCCTGAAGCTGACTTCAAAACCAAAGTTCAGCCGATCTTCCTTGAGATCGCCAAAGAGTTCCCCGGAGTACCCTTTGTGGTGCTTAATGACGGTGAAGTTACCGCCCTTGCCGGTGCGGTCAGCCTTGAAAAGAACTCCCTTATCGGTCTTGCCATGGGAACCAGTGAAGCTGTCGGTTACGTCACTCCCGACGGCAGTTTGACTGATTACCTCAACGAGCTTGCCTTTGCTCCGGTGGACTACCGGGAAGATAACCCGCCCTGCGACGAGTGGAGCGGCGATGCCGGTGTTGGTGCGATGTATCTTTCCCAGCAGGCGGTCGGCAGATTGGTCAAACCTGCCGGTTTTGACTTCCCCGCCGGCACTCCGCTGCCGGAGATCCTCAAGCTGGTTCAGAAAGCCCGCAGTGAGGATGATCCCCGGGCTTCCGCCATCTACCGCTCCGTCGGTGTCTATCTGGGTTACGCGATTGCCCACTATGCCGACTTCTACGATCTGGAAAATTTGCTGCTGTTGGGACGCGTTTCCAGCGGCAAGGGTGGAGATGAGATCATCAATGAAGCCGCACGGGTGCTGAAAGAGGAGTTCCC
>JAZUPS010000242.1:0-12864 GCA_045605305.1 Victivallaceae bacterium | reverse complement strand
CAGCTTCGCAACACCGGTGATCCGGTCATTCTGATTGAGGTTCATGATCTTCACACCAAGAGAAGCACGGCCGACCCGGCGGATCTCTGAAACCGGAATACGGGAAATCTGACCTCTTTCAGTGGTGATGAGCAATTCATCATCGCCGGTGATCTGGATCACGGACAATACCGTTTCACCCTCACGCAGACGGATATTCACCACACCGCGGGCGCCGCGGTTGGTCTTGCGGTAAGCAGAAACAAATGAACGCTTACCCATACCGCCATCGGTAACCACCAGAACTTCCGGACCGATTCCGGCAGCATCAGCACCGGCGGCATCCTCTTCTTCCGCCTCGGGAACGCTGACTTCGACATCGGCATCTTCATCAGAAACTGCTTCATCGTAAGTAGGTTCACTGATAACTTCCAAACTGACGACTTCATCGCCCTCAAGTTTGAATCTCATACCGGTCACGCCGCGGGCAGTTCTGCCCATAGGACGGATCTGTTCATCATTCTGATCAAAACGGCACGCCATTCCCAGTTTGGTGGAAAGAAGCAATTCATCGCCGTTGGAGGCAACTGCGGCACCGATAAGATCGTCATCCTCTTCGATGACCAGCGCCCGCAGACCGACCCGGCGGAGATTTTTGAACAGCGCCAGCTCGGTCTTTTTGATAAAGCCGCGGCGGGATGCCATGACAATATATTTATCCGGATCTTCAAAATCCTCCCGGGAAACCGTCAGCATAGCACAAAGTTTCTCACCCTCTTCCACCTTGATCAGGTTGATGATCGCCTTGCCCTTGCCGGTACGGACACCTTCAGGTATCTCGTAAACATTGAGCCAGTACATGAATCCGCGATCGGTAAAGAAGAAGATAATATCGTGGCTGTCGGCATTGAAGAGATGTGCCACATGATCCTCTTCCTTCGTTCCCATGCCGATGATCCCCTTGCCGCCGCGATGCTGGGTGCGGTAGGTATCCGCCGGAACACGTTTGATGTAACCGGTATCGGAAACGGTGATCACGCAGCTGTGACGGGGAATCAGGTCGGCGATATTCAAATCGCTGTCATCAAAGGTGATCTCAGTGCGGCGGGGAGAGGCATACTTCTCTTTGATCTCCAGAAGTTCCTCTTTCACCACAGCCACACGTTTGGCATGATCGGCGATCAAGCCTTTGAGATAGGCGATACGTTCAAGGAGTTCATTAAATTCGTTCTGAAGGTTCTCAATAGCCAAGCCGGTCAACTGGTGCAAACGCATATCCAGAATCGCATTCGCCTGGATTTCAGAGAATCCGAAACGCTCACACAATCTGGCATGAGCTTCCGGACGGTTGGCTGATTCACGGATGATAGAGACCACCTCATCCAGATTTTCCCCCGCTTTGATCAAACCGGAAACGATGTGCATACGCGCTTCGGCGGTCTTCAAGCGGAAAATACTGCGCCGCAGAATAACTTCCAACCGGTGATCGATGTAAGCCTGAAGCACCTGCGCCAGATTCATGATACGCGGACGGTTGTGATCGACCACCAGCATGGTGCAGCCGATGGTGGTTTCAAATGCGGACATGGTATAAAGCTGATTGAGAACGACCTGTGCCATGGCGCCTTTTTTGATATCGACCACGATCCGCACACCGTCACCGCTGCTTTCATCGCGGATATCGCTGATACCGGTGATCTTTTTGTCATTGATCAGCTGGTCGATACGGGAGATCTGTTCACCGCGGTAAACGCCGTAAGGCATCTCACTGATGATGATCTGTTCCTTGCCGTCCTTTTCGATGATGTCCGCTTTGGCACGCAGACGGACACTGCCGCGCCCGGTCTGGTAAAACTGCCGCAAAGTATAACGGCCGCGGATGATCGCACCGCCGGGGAAGTCCGGAGCAGGAAGATATTCCATAAGCTGATCGATGGATGATTCCGGGTTGTCGAGCAGAGCGATAGTGGCATCGATAACTTCGCCCAGGTTGTGAGTGGGGATATTGGTAGCCATACCCACGCCGATACCGGTGGTTCCATTGACCAGCAGCTGGGGGAATTTGGCAGGCAGAACCGAAGGCTCAACATCAGATTCGTCGAAGGTGGGAACCATATCTACGGTATCTTCTTTGATATCCTGAAGCATCTCTTCTGCAAGACGCTCAAGACGGCACTCGGTGTAACGGGCTGCCGCAGCGGGGTCGCCGTCATCGGTACCGAAGTTACCTTTGCCGTGGATAAGCGGAGCGCGCAAACTGAATTTCTGCCCCAGACGCACCAGCGCTTCATAGATGGCTGAGTCGCCGTGGGGGTGGTAATTACCCATAACTTCACCGACCACTTTGGCACACTTGACCGTGGCGTGAGAGCTGGTAATGCCCATACGGTTCATGGCGTAAAGGATTCGCCGGTTCACCGGCTTCAGACCATCGCGCACATCCGGAATGGCACGACCGACGTTGACGCTGAGAGAATACTGGAGATAAGCGGTATGCATGATCTCTTCAATATTCACCGAAATATCGCGCAAGGGGGTATCACTCATGATTATCTTTCCTCGTTAAAGTATACATTATCCCTATACATACTATATTATTGATAATATAGCACGCCTTGCGCTCTTTAACAAGTGCATTTAACGCTTTTTCGCAAGAAAAAGCTCTGTTACTGTACAGTTTTTTCCACCGACTGAGGAAGAGTTTTTCCTTTTTCAGCCTTCTTTTCCGTGGGAATGACCGTCACGATCAATCCGGAAATGATCAGAAACACTCCGACAAATTTAGCCAGCGATCCCCGCTCTTTGAGGATGATTATCCCCGCCAGCAACCCCACGATCAATCCCAGTTGACGGAATACCTGCACATAGGAGACATTGGTAACATAGTTCATGGATAAAAGCACCAGCACATAGGTCACAGATGCAAAAATCCCGGCGGCAAAAGGCGCCCACTTGCACTCTTTCCACATCTCGGTGATATGCTTTCTCTGGCTGGGGATCACCAATGACATAAAAACCAGTGTCGAGGTCAGAAAAATCCCCCTCGTTGAGTAGTAGGAAACCGATAAAACCGGCTTGGATATGGCAAGATGAGCAACCTCTTCACTCATAATACTCTGACAGAGACTGTCAAATACCGTATAACCGGTAGTTCCGCAGGCACACAGCAACACAAAGAACATGTTCCAGCTGAGATAACCGCGCCAGTTGAAGTCTGAAAACTTTTTCAGCGGCATACACAAACAACCGGCAAACACCATTATCATGCCGATCACCGCGAAGCAATTCAACGGCTTGCCCATTCCGAAAACCGCCGTCACCGCCACCGTCAGCAGCAGCGGCAAAGAACGCATCATCGGATAAGCGCTGGACATATCCATAACACGGTAAACCATCACCAGCCCGCCGCAGTAGATCACCGCATCACTCAAAACCGAACCGGCAAGACTTGCCCAGAACTGCCACGGCATCTGCCACACCGGAACCGGTGTCCAGAATTGCACATGCAGCCACATCAGCATCGCCGTACCGCAAATCGCGGCATAAAACGGCAGAGTAATATGGTATTTTTTTGCCAGCAAATTCCAGGAGGCGTGAAGAATTGCAGAGCTTACGATAAGAAAAAATGCGATCGGTGTCATTGAAAAAAATTCCCCTAAACAAGTAATCACTTCAGTCATTCTGGTTAATATACCATATAATCTCAGAAAAAACAATACCGAAACTCTCACCAATGAAAAAATTTTTCAAGCTGTGTTATCCGGTAAAAACAAATTACCGGATTTTTCAAGCGGCGGCATATTTTTGACTGCCGGTCATTCAAATTACCTCCGGATGTAAAAAAATTTCATCGAAACGACTTGAAAAATCTGCTTTCTGCATATATACTTTCATCCATACCAAGATTTTTTGAATTTTTTCATATTCCGGTAAGATTTTTTCAGAAACATCCGTCTTATATTACAGAAACCAACCTTTTGCGCAAAAAGTAAACACGGGGAAACAAGCAAATGAAAACAAAACAGGAGATCTTCGACACTCTGATCTCACAGGATCTGAAGATGCTGCGCTCGGCGGCATTCAAAATCCTCGGAAATCAGGCAGATGTTGACGAAGCAGTCCAGGAGGCACTGCTCATCGCATGGAACAAGTTTGATCAATTCCGTTCCGGAGCAAAACTTTCCACCTGGGTCTACCGCATCACGGTAAATCACTGCTGCGATCGGCTCAAAAAGAGAAAACAGGAGAATGAAAAACTGCTGAAATATGCCGACAACCAGAGTGCCGGCATCAAAGAAAACCACAATCCCATGCTGGATGATCTGGCAGAAGCAGTTGCAGAACTGCCGGAACCTTACCGGGAATCGATACTGATCGGTTTCCTCAGCGGCTTTGACGGCAAAGAAGCCGCAGAACTTATCGGATGCTCCATAAACACCCTTTATCAGCGGATACACCGCGCCAAAGAAATTCTGAAAAACAAACTTGAGGTAATGGCATGAACAACATTCCCGAAAATAAATTTGATGAGATTCTGGATATGATGAAAAACCGAACTGCACCGGAAGACGGCTACCGCTCCGTTGAAGATTTCAAAGCTGAATTCTTCAAAAACGCTCCCCCGGAAAAGAAAAAAATCCTTCCTGTACTTTTCAGAAGCCTTTCCATCGCCGCTGTTTTTCTGATCGCGGTCATCGGCTCATTCATTTTTCTGGTAAAGATGGAAATTCTGGAATCGGGGAAGAGTATTTCACAGATGGAGCCGCCATCATCCCCGGCTGACCGAACCGCCGATGTCATGGCAACGGGAACTTCTTCAAACCACGCAGTTGCCGACAGTACCATTGCGCACCACAGTTATAATATGGAAGATTCCTCCCCCTCTGTCAACCGGGCAAAGTCTGCCAGGAGCGGGAAACGCAAATCCCCATTATCATTGTCAAGGATGGCGGTTTCGCGATTTGCTGCAGTCAGCCCGATGACAGATACCACCGGCATCAACGACATGCCGGAACTCAATACCGAAGAGTACAAACATCTGCGGGAAAACAAGTTCTCTGAAACTGCGGTTTCTCCGCTTTCCACCTTTGGTGCGGATGTCGATACTGCCGGTTACACCAACACCCGCAGATTTCTGCTCCACAGAAACGTTCTGCCGCCCAAAGATGCCGTCCGCACCGAAGAGTTCCTGAACTACTTCTCATACAACTACGCCGCTCCGCAGAAAGATACGGATTTTCACGTCAGCTTTGAAAGCATGGATTCCCCCTGGGCTCCGGAACGGAAACTGCTGCTCGTCGGTGTACAGGCGGCAAAGAGGGAGCTTGAAGAGCTGCCTTCATCCAACTTCGTATTTCTGATCGACAACTCCGGATCCATGCGCAGTGTCTTTCCCATGGTCATTGAAGCCATGGAAACTCTTGCCGGTAAACTGCGGAAAAGTGACCGTATCAGCATCGTCACCTACGGCGGCGGGGTAAATGTCCTGCTTGACGGCGGCAGCGGCGCAGACGCAGAAAAGGTCAAAACGTGCATCCGTTCCCTTTCTTCCGGCGGATACACCCCCGGCGGAGCCGGTATTATCAAAGCCTATGAACTTGCTCACAAGCACTTTATCAAAGGCGGCAACAACCGGATCGTGCTGATCACCGACGGCGACTTCAACGTGGGTGTCAGCAGTGAATCAGAACTGGTTTCCATGGTGGAAAAAGAGCGCCAAAGCGCCATTTATCTGAGCGCATTCGGTGTCGGTTACGGCAACTACAAAGACAGCAAATTGAAGATGCTGGCAAACAAAGGCAACGGCAACTACTCCTATTTGGATAACATCCGGGAAGCCAAACGGGTCATGACCAATGAAATGACCGGCAAGATGTTCACCCTTGCCAAAGATGTCAAGTTCCAGATCGAATTCAACCCCGCAAAAGTTGCAGCTTACCGTCTGGTCGGTTACGAACTGCGCAAACTTGCAGCCAGAGATTTCAATGATGATTCCATTGACTCCGGTGAAGTCGGCGTCGGTCATCAGGTGACTGCAGTTTATGAGTTGATCATGACCGATGCTCCGGCAGAGGTCAAAAAACAGTATCTCGGCAGTGTGGATGAACTGAAATATCAATCCCGGAAAAACTCCGGCACTTCAAGCGATATTCTGACCTTCAAGCTCCGTTATCAGAAGCCGGAAGGCAAAGATCCCAGTCGTCTGCTGACCTTTGACGTGAAAACTCTGCCGGCGGCAACTGACAACATCCGCTGGGCATCGGCAGTCACAGAGTTCTCCATGCTCCTGCGCCAGAGTCAATACAAAGGCAATTCCAACTTCAAATCTCTCCGTCTCCGCGCCCGGGAAGCTATGGGCAATGACGAAGATGGTAAACGGGCGGAATTTCTGACGATGGTCAAAGCCGCAGAAGAGCTGCAAAAATAGGATGCTCTCTCACAAATTCCGGCAGAAACAGCCTCTGCCGGAATTTGTGTTTTTAAAGAAGTTTAAAATCATCCCTCCCCTCCCCCTTGAAAAAACGGAATGGAGAATTATATTACGCAGTTGTCATGATCAAGGGGTAAAATTTATGACAACGCGAACTGTTTTTACAGACAGTATCCGGCTTTCCGGCGATAGAAAAACTCTGCTAAATTTTCCGCAGAGTCTGCCGCTGCGCGGATATATCATTCCGGATGGTACAACTGCCATCGGAGTTATGGCGTTTTTCAACGCCTGCAATATAGAGTGTGTCCTGATACCGGATAGTGTCACTGAAATCGGCGAACTGGCGTTTGCCGGATGCAAAAATCTGAAATCGCTCGTTTTGCCGGAAAATCTTACCGCAATCAGCAATGGGACTTTCCGCGATTGTTCATCTCTGATCGAAGTATTCATCCCGGAAAAGGTCAGATCCATCGGCAAAGATGCCTTTTGCGGATGTTCCGGTCTTCATTGCCTCGAAATCGGTTCCGGAGTCAGAGTGATCGGGGAAAGCGCCTTTGAAGGATGCTCAAATTTATCTGCTGTCCGCCTGCATCCTCAGGTGAAAACTATTGACAAAACAGCTTTTGCCGGATGTTCTTCTCTGAAGTCAATATCCATTCCATACAAGGTACCGGCGATCTCTGATGCCGCCTTCCGGGATTGCCGGAGTCTGGCGAAAGTCAAATTGCCCAAAAAGCTCAGTTCCATTGACTTTCAGGCATTTGCCAACTGCATAAACCTTGAATCCATCACCATTCCGGCAAATGTAAAAAACATCTCCCATCTGGCATTTTCCGGATGCACCGGATTGAAGAAAGTGACTTTTGCCGGAAGCGATACGAAGGTGGCAAGTTCCGCCTTTTGCGATTGTCCGCAGCTGCAGGAGATGATTTATCTGTAAAGCGCCGATTTATTACAATTCAACAACTCCGGCAGCTTGAAACACCGCCGTCCCATCCAGTTTCTCTCCGGAAACGGCAAACTTTCCATCCGAAGAGGCTTCGGCTCTCAAGAGTATCTCTTCACCGAATTGCCCGGAAGAAAGATAGTTGAGCTGGATCTCCCGCACCCGGATAGCACTGCACTGGTACTTTTCGCCGAGAATGTCACTGATCCAGCGGGAATAGACCGCATTATTCAAATGACGGTTCAAATCGATGTCTCCGGCGCCGACCTTGCGGATATCACAAACCGCCCCGCTGATTTCCGGCAATTTATCCATCTCGGGAAAAAACTTTTCCACCTCCGGCAGATCTTTGATCTCCGGCGGCAGAACTTTCTTGGCGCTGACCGGTCTTCCGGTCGCAACATTCACCGGCAGCCAGAAACTGCCGCCGACACCAACTCTTTTGCCGTCAACGCGCAAATCATAACAGCGGTGGGCGAAAATCCGCTCCATACCGCTGGGATAGGTGATAACTTCCAGCTCCTGTGCCAGCGAAAGCGGCACTGCCAGGGAGATTTTCAGCCGGCTCAAAACCCAGATCAACTGCATCTGGGCAAGTTCTTCCATGCCGACGTTGAGTTTCCCCGCATGTTCAGCGGCGGCATCCTGCAGACGGTCAAGCAGGGAGTGCAGTTTCAATTCACCCCGGGCATCACATTCATGATGACGGATGCATCCGGAAATCGTATGCTTGTAAATCATGTGATCAACTTTCTTCATCTGTGCAGAACTTCATTTCTTTACATATAATCATATAATATAGCACCTATGGTGGATAAAACAAGCTTTTCCCGCTTGAAAATTACGGAGTTCGGCGTTATATTAATCACATTGACACTTAGTGAAACTAACCTTTTTACTAACAAGGAGTGAAAAAAATGGTTGATTACAAAACTCTCGGTCTGGTGAATACGCGTGAGCTTTTCGCCAAGGCGGTCAAAGGCGGTTACGCGATCCCCGCGTACAACTTCAACAACATGGAACAGCTGCAGGCAATCGTTCAGGCTTGCGTTGAAACCGAATCCCCGCTGATTCTTCAGGTTTCCAAAGGTGCGCGTGAATACGCCAACCAGACCCTGCTGCGCTACATGGCTCAGGGCGCTGTTGAATACGCAAAAGAGATCAACAACGGCAAGGCTATTCCGATCGTTCTCCACCTCGACCACGGTCCGGATTTTGAAACCTGCAAAAGCTGCATCGACTACGGCTTCTCCAGCGTCATGATCGACGGCAGCCACCTCTCCTATGAGGAAAACATCGCTGTTACCAAGAAAGTCGTCGAATACGCCCACGCTCACGATGTCACCGTTGAAGGTGAGCTCGGTGTGCTTGCCGGTGTGGAAGATGATGTCAAAGCTGAAACCCACACCTACACCCGTCCGGAAGAGGTCGTTGACTTCGTCAGCCGCACCGGTGTGGATTCTCTTGCCATCGCCATCGGTACCAGCCACGGTGCTTACAAATTCAAGCCGGGCGACAATCCGAAAATCCGTCTCGACATCCTCGCTGAAATCGAGAAACAGATCCCCGGATTCCCCATCGTTCTGCATGGTTCTTCCAGTGTTCCGCAGGACTTGGTCAAAATCATCAACGAGAATGGCGGACAGCTCAAAGATGCCATCGGTATCGGTGAAGATCAGCTCCGCGAAGCTGCCAAGAGCGCTGTTTGCAAAATCAACATCGACTCTGACGGCCGTCTCGCCATGACCGCTGCCATCCGCAAGGTCTTCAACGAGAAACCCGCGGAATTTGACCCCCGCAAATATCTCGGTCCTGCCCGTACCTCCCTCAAAGAGCTGTACATGCGCAAGAACCGCGAAGTGCTCGGCAGTGCCGGTCACGCTTTCGATAAGTAATTTGATAACTTATTGATCAGAACGTGTCTGAGAATAATTCTCAGGCACGTTTTTTTGTTCCGGCAAAGAATCAAAAAATAAGGAAAAAAAAACTTTTCACTCCATAAATACTTGAAATCTCAATTTTCGGTGCTACATTAACGAAAACAGGAGTTTATCAACAAAATACAGGAAAAAAAGCAACTCATGGATAATTTTACGATCAACACCGTCAACACTCCGGGAGATTTCTCCATCGGTGTCAATCCTGCTCCGGCGGCAACTCCGGCGGCAGCACCTGCCGCCCCCACCCCTGCCCCGGCTGCTCAGGAACAACCCAAGCAGCCCAGTATTTACGGAGAAATCCCCCAGATCCCGACTCAGGAAGCTGTGGAAGGCATCCGTTTCGACTTCAATGACGGTATCCGTATTCTTTTTCCCCACAACGGCAAAGAGTATCATGTAACCTTTACCGATATTGATACCGGTATTATTCTTTACAGTGCCGACACTGTTCCCGGCGCTTATGTCACCAGCGTGAAAAAGTTCTACATCAAATTCCGTCTGCTCATCCACGAAAAAGGCGGCAAAGAACCGATTTTCACCCATGATTTTGATTGTAAAGATAAAGAAGTGATGATCCAGCTGCCCGTTGGCACTCTCGGTGACAGTATCGGCTGGTTCAGCTATGTGGAGCGTTTCCAGAAAAAACACGGCTGTAAACTTATCTGCGTAATGACCCCGTGGATCGCGGATATCGTCAAAAAACAGTATCCTGACATCACTTTCATCACCACGGAAGAGACGAAAAAATACTCCCCCTATGCCTGTTACTATATGGGACTCTTCTTCCGCGGCGATGTGGATCACCAGCCCATCGACTTCCGTTATATCGGCTTGCACCGCACCGCCGGTTACATTCTCGGAGTTGATCCGGCGGATATTCCGCCCCGGGTCGATCTTTCCGCACCGCGGAAGATCAAGGAAAAGTATGTCTGCATTGCCGCACAGAGTTCCAGTCAGGCAAAATACTGGAATAATCCATTCGGCTGGATGACGGTGGTCAAGTTCCTCAAGGACAATGGTTACCGGGTGCTGTGCATAGACAAGGAAAAAATCCACGGAACCGGCTTGAATTGGAACTTCATTCCTTACGGAGCAGAAGATTTCACCGGTGATCTGCCTTTGCAGGAAAGGATCGACCTGATCAAAGATGCGGACTTCTTCATCGGCTTATCCAGCGGCTTGAGCTGGCTGGCATGGTGCTGCAATGTGCCGGTGGTGATGATCAGCGGTTTTACCCATCCGACCAACGAATTTGAAACGCCTTACCGGGTGATCAACTACCACACCTGCCACAGCTGCTGGAACGATATGCGTTTGGATTTCGATCACTTCGACTTCCTCTGGTGTCCGCGGCACAAGGGAACAGACCGTCACTTTGAGTGTACCAAGCTGATCTCTCCGGAACAGGTGATCACGACGATCAAGAAGATTCCGACATTCAAGCCGGAAGAAAAAACCGAATAAGATCACACCAAAAAAGAGCTGTTGCGAAATGAAATGCACCCCAAAAGTTGGACACAACTTTTGAGGTGTACTTCAACGATCATGTTTCGCAACTGCCTGATTTTATCTATTTTTCCAATTTATTCTACCGCTGACAAAAAAACATCTCATAAATAACGCTGTTTTTTCAAGATTTTTTCAGAAACGATTTGTAAATTCGACAAAGTGGAGTTAAATTATCAAAATGACTGCGGAAGAATGGTCGAGTGGTTTAAGGCAGCGGTCTTGAAAACCGCCGAGGGGCAACTCTCCGAGGGTTCGAATCCCTCTTCTTCCGCCATTTTTTTTGCAAAAATGCTGGATAACCTGAATGAAATGAAAACAATCCCCCCAAAAGCATTTTTGCCAAAAAAATGGCGAAGGTCGCCGCAAAGCTTCTCTTTCATGCTTTTGCCATTGCGCATTGCCGCAGCAGCGGCAATCGCAAAAACTCTTCACTCAAAAGGCGCAGCCTTTTCTTCACATCTTCTCAAAACTCCAGAAAAGCCTTACTCCTATTCGCGTTCTGTAATGCTTATGCCGGAAGCGACGCCCGACAAACAGTCATTTTAATTAATTACAATTTTAATTCACGTTCTGCTTATAAGATTGTTTTTTGTTTACGGGTAACAGCAACTTTCGATTTCTTCCGGACAATACTTCGCCTATCCATAAGTCTCAATCCTCGCCCAATGGTCCCATTATATACTGCGTTCCCTGTACAAGCACCCTTCGTAATAGTGCCGCACTTTGATATTCCAAGCAGCTTATCCATGTTTCCGGATTGGTCACGTTTGGATGCTGAGCCGGTATACGAACTGCATTGCACTGTTTTCAAGTCAGCAAAGTTTTTCAAGAATGTTCCTGACTGATCGGCTGGCAACGCCTTGAATGCTTAGCCTGATTGGTTGCACTTTCGCAGCATAGTTATCTTTCAAGGCAACTGGGATAAAAAACCCCATTGCGGGTCGGGGGAATCTGCAATTCAAGTTCTCCGCCACTGCCGAATCTGCCGTTCCTTAAAACCATTGGCATAGCCGTTCTACCTTTCTGTCCGCTGATACGGAGTTAGTGATCTCCAAAACATCTCTATCGATCTACATGACGAAATTAAACAAATTTTGTACAGCTTCGGATATTCCTTCAAATCCAGGTTCAAAAATCGCTTGCAAAATCTCTTTTTCTGTGCTACACTCACACCTTGTGATAAATCCTATTTGTTTTGACTCTTTTCAAGAGTCTTTTAGAGAAAAAATCACGTTTTTTTAGAAATTCAACCGAGTTACACACAGTTCTCGCTCCGATTCCAACGAGTTGACAGCCCCTTTCTCACAGATTTGTGTCCCATGCATAACTCTACGCTTCCGGCATACGCAATTTTACAGAAATTTTATTATAATGCCTACGAATCCGTCTCGAATAATATTTTTCAGTTTTTTGCTCTTTGCACTTGAAAATAAGCTTTTTGCGTTGTATATTATTGCCATTGAAGCATTGGGGGGGATTATTCCTATCTTGCGACAGTGGCTAATTGGCAACCGTTATGTTTCAACAAACAGTATTCTAAAACGGTCAAATAAAAGGGATCTGTATTTGCTTCCATCCGTGAGAAATGTGTCCGGCGAGATTGATTCCGCACTTCTTGCAGGACGTTCTCTGGCATGATGGAAGTAGGTTCTTGGCCTGTTTTTGAATACTGGTGTTTGAGAATGTCAGGTTTTTATTTGAATGTTACCAAGCAAGCCGGATGTTACAACAAAAAGTTGTAACATCAGCAGGTTAGCTAAATTTTTATGGGGGAATTCCGGTTATGGGAACGAGAACTGCAACGACAGCATTTAAGGTGCCTCTTTTCGGCATCAGTTTTCCGCTGTCCTCATTCCTGGAATCCTCTACCGTTTTTCGGAACTCTGAAAAACGGTCTTGCGCGAACGAAGTGAGCGCAAGCAAGCAAGCAAGCAAGCAAGCAAGCAAGCAAGCAAGCAAGCAAGCAAGCAAGCAAGCAAGCAAGCAAGCAAGCCTTTATTTATAATAAAGGCTTGCTTCTATCCGACCGAAGTTTTTCCGGCCGCCAATTTCCCTTTTTT
>JAZUPS010000241.1:0-18185 GCA_045605305.1 Victivallaceae bacterium | reverse complement strand
ACTCTGGTCATCAACAAGATGCGCGGCACTCTGAATGTCTGCGCGGTCAAGGCTCCCGGTTTCGGCGACCGCCGCAAGGCTATGCTGCAGGACATCGCCATTCTTACCGGCGGTACTTGCATTACCGAAGATCTGGGCATCAAGCTCGAAAATGTCACCACCAAGGAACTCGGTAAAGCCAAACGCGTGACCGTTGACAAGGAAAACACCACCATCGTGGAAGGTTACGGAGCCAAACATGCCATCATGGGCAGAATCAACCAGATCCGCCGCGAAATCGAAGAGACCAGCAGCGATTACGACCGTGAAAAACTGCAGGAACGTCTGGCAAAACTCGCCGGCGGTGTTGCGGTGATCAACGTCGGTGCCGCTACTGAAGTTGAGATGAAAGAGAAAAAAGACCGCGTGGATGATGCTCTGCATGCCACCCGCGCCGCGGTTGAAGAAGGTATCGTCCCCGGCGGCGGTGTTGCCCTTGTCCGCGCTGCCAAAGTGGTTGCCGACCTCAATCTTACCGGCGATGAAGCCACCGGTGCCGCCATCGTTGCCCGCGCCGTGGAAGAACCCCTGCGCCAGCTTGCCGCCAACGGCGGTTATGAGGGCAGCGTGGTTGTCCAGCGGGTCAAAGAAAGCACCGGCAATGAAGGATTCAACGTGGCGATCGGTGAGTATGTCGATATGCTCAAAGCCGGTATCCTCGATCCTGCCAAAGTGACCCGTTCTGCTCTGCAGAATGCGGCTTCAGTTGCCAGCTTGCTCCTCACCACCGAGTGTCTGATCACCGATGTCAAAGAGGAAAAAGAACCTGCTGCCATGCCTCAGGGCGGAATGGGCGGCATGGGCGGAATGATGTAATTCCTCCCGGCGAAAGCCAGAATAATCACCGGAGTTGTTGCGAAAGCAGCAGCTCCGGTTTTTTTTGCCCTGAACATCAAAAAAAGAGCTTCGCAGAAGATAATTTCCCGCCTGCTGGTATCAGTTGCGTATTTATAATTTTATTGGTATCAGTTTGAGATAAAAAACAGTTGTTTTTGACCATTTTCGTGACTATATTTATTACAAAGAAGAGATTTGAAAACAAGGGATATGTAAATGCTGCTGAAATTGGATCCGCAAGTGTGTTCATCACGCCGTTTGCTCAGTGCGGCGCTTCGCACCTATGCCGGACATTTGCCGCCGGAGAGCCGTTTCCCCAGTGAGAGTATTTTGCGCCGGGAATTCGGCATCTCCCGGATGACACTGAACCGGGCGCTCAATGATCTGGTTGAAGAAGGCATCCTTTACCGCCGTTGCGGAGCGGGGCGGTTCGTGGCGGAAAAAGAGCTTTCCCGGATATATTTTGTACTGCCCTCACTGGAAAAGCGCCGGGGAGAATCGGAAGGGAAATTTTTCAACGCTCTGCTTGAAGAGGTCAAATATCTGGCGCAAGAACGGAAACTTGCCATGACTCCGCTGGTGGCGTCATTGACCAACCGGAGAAATGAATTGGATCTGGAGGTGTTCCGTCAACTGCCGGATGGTTCATCGGTCATTCTGCCGGGATACTGGTACAGCGGATTATTTGATTTACTGCGGATAAAGAGGTGCAAGGTGTGTTTTGTTGCCATACAGGCGACATTTGACTTCCTTTATCAGGAAAAGGTGTCGCAATGGTTCCGTCTGGAGTATGATTTGAGCGGAGCAGTGGAGCTGGCAATGAAAAATTTACGCCGCAAAAATATCCGCCGGGCAGTGTTGATAGATGATGACAATCACTGTTTGAGTCCCTATCAGCAGGGGTTGAAGCGGGCATTGAAAGAGGATTTTCTGCCGGAACTGGTGATTTACGGTGCAAAGGAGGGGGATTTCGGCGGCAATGTCCTTGCCAATATGCTGCGGGCAAGGGAGTATTATCCCTTTGATGGAATTATCGCGGCATCCGGAAATATTGCCCGAAAAGCGAAAGAGGTTCTGAGCGCGTTGAATCTGCAAATGCCGCTGGTTCAACTGAAAGACGGCAAAAATTCCAATGGGATAAGTTTTATCACCTATCCGGATAAAACGGCGGCGGAGCTGGCATTGAAACAACTTACGGCAGAGAGGTATCTGCCGGGAATTGAGTATATAAAACCCATATTTAATGAGGCAGCTTTTTAATTTCAACCCCAAAAAAAAAGGAGAATAGAAAAATGAAAAATCAATCACCTTCACAGAGCATTCTTTTCTGTCATGCCAATGACAGAAAGCCCATGGGCTTTACCCTGATCGAATTGCTGGTAGTCATTGCCATTATCGCTATTTTAGCGGCAATTCTGCTCCCGGCGCTCAATTCTGCCCGTGAACGGGGACGAACCGCCGACTGCCTGTCCCATTACAAAAGTGTATCCACCTACAACCTTATGTATCTGGGTGAAAACAATGATCAGCAACCCAATGACGGAACTGCCCCATCCGGTTATCCGGTAACATGGGTAGACCGTCTGCTGGTTCCCAACAATACCGGCATGGAAGTTGTGCGCTGTCCTTCATTCATGACTGATAAAGCCGGTGCGGAAGGATGCTATGTCAGTGCAGGCACGTTGAAAACCAACTGGGAAACCGGGATTTCCGGTTACGGTTCAGCGATCACAGCCTACTCCCAGATGGCGCGCAACTGCTTTTTGCAGGATGCCGCTTACAGCGGCAAGATCGGCGGCAAGATCTCCCGGCTCAAGAATCCTTCCAAAGTTCTCTGCTTTGCTGACAGTTACCGTCCCACCGGAAACCGCGACACCGGATTTTACAGCCTCTATCACTCGTTTTTGGAAAGCAACACCGCTCAGGGACAGCTCGATGCCCGTCACGCAGGTTCGGTGGTCTGCGCCTTTATTGACGGTCACGCTGAAGCGATCCGCACCAATGCGGGAAGCGACCGCACGGCATATACCTCCAGCAACAATCCCTATCCCACCTTCAACAGCAATGGTCTGAACTGCCTTTCCACAGTGAATTGATCCATCAGACAGGAGTTTTACAATGAGGTATGATAAAGTTTTTTCCGGGATTCTGCTTTCAGCATTGATTCTGGGAGCGGCGGCATCGGATAGAGAATATTACTCTGACCGGAGTGAAGTTGTCGGTTTTCAGGATTTCAAAAGCAACCGCCCCAACCAACTGCTGCCGACACTCAAAGAGCAGATGCAAAGTTACCGGATGGCGTTTTACAACATCCCGCTGAAACTGTCTCCGGCAAAAGCCGCTCAAGTTGCCAAATGGTATAAAGATGCCGGATTCAACATGGTTCTGGCGGAACAGTGCCGGGGATTGATCTATGACTTGGTCCCGGAAATCAAAGCAACTGACAAAGTACGTCCGCTGGATATACTTATCAAAGATACCAAAACCTTTTTCGATGCCGTCCGGGCGCAGGGTATGCAGACCATGCACCATGTGACCTGCACGATGGTGCCGTCAGCTCTGCTGAAAAAAAATCCCCAATGGGCAGCGATCAATCTGAATAACGGCAAAACAGAGAACAACTGGTACGGTACCGGCAATACCTGTATCAACAATGATGAGTTCTGGTCGTTGTGGTTCTCCCGACTGGAACGTTTGCTCAAAGAGTCCCCCGCTGACGCGGTAATGATCGACGAGATCCAGTTTTTCGGTCCCCAGTTGTGCGGTTGTCTCTCCTGCCGTGCCAAGTTCAAAGCGGATACCGGTTATGAACTGCCGCCCAACGGCAAACTCAACAACTGGAACAAACTTCAGCCGAAAGCCTTCCGCCGCTGGAGAGCGTGGCGGATAGAAAAGATCCTCGACCGTCAGCAGGAGTGCCGTAAGCTGTTGAAAAAATTGAACAGCAAAGCGGTTTTTTCCGGCTATTTATGCAACATCCTCACCGGATACACCTACTACGCATTCGGCACGGATATTCTCAATCTGCGCCATTATATCGACTCGGTCGGCTTGGAAAGTATGCCCAACGGCTTGCGTTATCCGGAATATTATCCGCTGGTGATGCTGGAACTGAAACTGCTCCGCAGTGTCGCCGAATACACCGGCAATGCGCCGTGGGTACTCTTTTACGCTCAGGATAACTTCAGCGATATGGCGGCAAGTTTGAGTGCCTTTGCCACCGGAACCCGCCAGTGGTGGTTCACGCTCGGCAAAAAGGAACATGTCTGGCGGCCGCTCATCCAGTGGGAATTGGAGCATGAAAAGCTGATAACTCCCAATGAAAACGGCGGAAATATCGCGCTGCTTTTCTCCTCGCTCTGCCGTAACAACAACCCCTTTCTCAGCGGGGAATGGGAATTCGGATTTTCCGGTCTGGGCAATGCGCTGACCGATCAGAACACCCCTTACCGGGTGGTTACAGAGGTGGATTTTTCTGATGCCGCAGCTCTGCGTAAAAAAGCAGATACGGTCGTAGCGATGAATGCGGCGGTGTGGTCAAAAGCGGCACTGGCGGAGCTGGAAAAATTTATCCGCGACGGCGGTACATTCATCACTTCCGGCAACTTCTCCATGGCGGATGACAATTATCAGAAGTTCACCGATTTTGCCGCAGCCAAACTGCTGGGGTTCAATTACGACGGCGAAATCAAATCAGCTTCAGCGATGGAAGTACCGGCAAAAAATCCGGTCACGGGAGATTTCACCGGCAAAATTGCTTATAACAAGCGGATAATCAAGCTGAAAAATATCGCTTCCGATGTCAAAGTGCTTGGCTCATTTATCGACAATGCCGGCAAATCTCATCCCGGCATCCTTCTGCGGGAAGCGGGCAAAGGCAGGATCATTTACTTTGCCGGTTCTCCGGAGCGGTGTACTTTTTTCCACTTTTACAACACCAACAAGATCACGCCGGGACAAAATTGGCAGGATATGCGGAATCCTCAATGGAGCGCCCTGCTTTCACGCATTGTGAAATCTTTCAACGACAAGGTGTTTTTTGAGGCATCCAACTTCCCGGCGGGGGTGGTTATTGAGGGACTCAAACACAAAAACAGTGAAACTTCCGGCACGATGCTGACCTTGATAAATTTTCAATCCAACCGGGCAAAGGGCGGAATTCAACCCCAGCTGCGGGAGTATGATTTCCCCTCGGCGGCAGAGAACCGTCCGGATAAATCGGCTCCCATGATGCTGGATATTTACGCTCCCGGAACGAAAAAAATCTACCTTTTCAGCGTGGATTTCGACGATGTTGTGGAGTGGAAATTTGCGAAAAACGGCAACCGGGTAAAGGTGGAAATACCGGAACTTTACCGGCATCTGGTGGTTTATTGCAGCAGCGGCAGTGACAAAGCATTCGCTCTGCCCGGACGCAAAATCATCCGGAATTTCCCGGCAGGCAAACCGATGCTCAAGGAGCGCCGTCCGGCATTGGCAGCTCCCCGCAATCCGGATGCAGTTACGGCATTTTCCGACAGCAAGGCATTTTCCGGCGGCGTACTGCGGGGCAACTGGTTCCAGGGCGAACCGATCCGGATAATATATGGGAAACAGAGCGGAAAAACTCAAATGGAAGTGACTTTCCAGTTGGAAAAAGCCATGGAAATGCCGATTCTGGAATTGGGGGCAACCTGCGATGATATTGTCAACAGCCGCGCTCCGATCACCATTGAAATTGACGGGAAAAAGCTCTTTTCCGGCAAAGCCCCCTACCCCGATCACAAGTGGGCAGTACGGGAGTTCGCTCTGCCGATGGAAAAACTTGAAGCGGGAAAACATCTCCTGAAGATCACCAATACCGGCAACGGCCCGTTGAATAATGTCCCCTGGCTGGGAGTGGCATTTGCCCGGATCAAACCTTCCGGCAAAACCATTGATGTGAAATTCGATCGTCAAAAAGATATTCCGGTACGGGGAAAATTTGCCAAAATCAACGGCAAATTTGAAAATGGAGCATTCCGTTTCGGTTCAGATGGCACGGGGATCCGGATGCCCGCAGATATGATCACCGGAGCAGAGGGAGCTGTGGCACTCCGCTTCAAAGTGATGCCTCCGGAAGGGGACGTCAAATTCAGTTTACCGGTACTTTTTCTGCGCCCGGCAAGTCTGGCATCGCTTTCCGTATCAGTTTCCGGCAGAAAATCCCCGGTCATCACGGCAGGGTTCTACCATCCTTCCACGAAAAAAGGAAAGATTTTCACCCGAAGCAAAGATATGGAATTTGATAAAGAGTACCATGTTGCCGCGATTTGGAAAGATGGCAAATTCCGGATCTATCTTGACGGTGAGCTTCTCGGTGAAGGAAATATTCCCCTTGCAAAAGTAAAATTCAACGATCTTTTCATCGGGCCTTTCAAGGATAAATATATCCACTCATTCAACCAATGGAGCGACAGCTGTCTGCTCACTGAGCTTCGGGTCTGGAACCGCGTTCCGGAAATCAGTGAGATCTTTCCACCGGCGGCAAACGTGCCGCTCCGATGAAACTGCCTCCTCCGTTGTCGTCGGCAGAAAAAAACCCGGGATCAACGTTCCCGGGAATTTTTCATCCGTTACCCTTACTCTTTGGGAGCAAGATAAGTACAGGCAATAAACCCCGGATTTTCAAATTAAATCGCTTTGGCAAACAGTTCCAAAAGCTGAACTGTACGGTAAGTGCCGTTCTGGATCTGCTGGTTGATGTTTTTCGACATGATGTCATAATGTCGGAAGTCAGACATCACATTGCCCACTGAGGAAGAGGGACAACCGATCTGACGGGCAATAAGTTCCAAAAGCTGAACCGTGCGGTAAGTACCGTTCTGGGTCTGCTGGAAGATGTTTTTCGACATGATATCATAATGGCGGAAGTCGGACATCACACTGCTTACTGAGGAAGAGGAACACCCGGATTTCAGCGCTATAAGCTCAAGCATCTGCACTGTGCGGTAAGTGCCGTTCTGGATCTGCTGATTGATGTTTTTCGCCATAATATCATAATGACGGAAATCGGACATCACATTGCTTACTGAAGCAGAAGGACAGCCGATCTGACGGGCAATAAGTTCCAAAAGCTGAACCGTGCGGTAAGTACCGTTCTGAATCTGCTGGTTGATGTTTTTCGACATAATATCATAATGACGGAAATCGGACATCACATTGCTTACTGAAACAGAAGGACACCCTGTTTTAAGCGCTATGATCTCAAGCATCTGCACCGTGCGGTAAGTACCGTTCTGGGTCTGTTGGAAGATGTTTTTCGACATAATGTCATAATGGCGGAAGTCGGACATTACACTGGCAATTCTGGCATTGTACAAAGCGCCGCTGACCCCGCCCCGGGCAAAAACATTTCCTCTGCCGGGAGTATTCGTACTACCGGCGGCTTGGGGCGGCTGGATTTTCGGCTTGACCGGAGAAGGAACAAATTTCGGCTTGACATCAGCGGTCATCTTCGGAGTATTTTTCGTTTTTCCGGCAACCGGCGGTTTGGCAGGGACAACCGGAGCTTTGCTTTTGGCAGTCATCTTGGGTTTATTTTTGACTTTCCGGGGAAGTTGCGGTTTAACATCGGCAGCAGTTGCGGTTTGCGGTTTCTTCTCTGTATCATTTACTTCCGGCTCTACAAAACGGTCAACAAGAAAAATGAAACACACCACGCCGACGATGATAAACAGCGCCGCAGCGCCACCGATCATCAGGAACAAATTGCGCTTTTTCGCAGGCGCATGAGGTAATTTGACGGGAATCGGAGCCGCCACGGGGGAAGTGTTTCCCGGAACAGTAAATTTCTTGCTGCAAAGAGGACAGGAAACCTCCATCCCGCGCCACTCTTCTTCGATATTCAGCATATTGTTGCAATGGGGACAAAATAACATAAAAGATGCCATAACTGTACCTTATAAATTTTTCAGTTTATTTAGTTCTCTTTCCAGAATACGTTCCCTTTCGACATGGTATTCCGGATTCATCGTCTCGATCCGGGCATTGCATCCGCCTGCCACCGGGAAATCCTCAAACATGGGCCAGCCGGAGTGGTGACGGATCCTGCCGAAAATCCGGTTCCCCGGATCCCATACGCCGTGGGTCATGCGGCTGACTTGCGGCAGGTAATTATCCGGCAAATCGCTGCCGGTTTCGTAAGAAATACAGCCGATGTCGATAAATACCGGGCCGGGAACAGTGCCGAAAAGATTGTTTTCGGTCGTGCAGACAACTTTGCCGTTGCATTGGGCAGTGACCATCGTGATCATGGATTGATGGGTCATGCAATGAAAAACCAGCGCCTCTTCGCAGTTGTGGACATATAACTGATCGGCAGTAACATGTTCGCCAAGAACAAATCCGTAACGGAAGCCCTGAACTGCCACATTCCGGAGTATCTGGTTATCATTCTGATGCCCTGAAGCGATCAATCCGGCGGTGTGGCAGGGATTGGCCTGCAGCATCTTTCCGGTATGCCAGTCACCGATATTTTTATTGAGGCAAAACTGGCAATCCTGAATATTCACCCTTGCGGCGTGGTGAAGATTTGCCGCCGTCATCACCGGATACATCTTTTCCGGATCAAGATTGACCCGGAACTCCAGATTTTTCAGCGAAACCTGGGTCACTCCGAATGCGCCTGCCAAATTCAACTCCCCGGGAAGAGGATCTTTTTTCACTGCGGCAAGCAGCGACCACGGCTCGGCTTCCGGATCATGTTCTTCCGGAGCATCCCAGTCGGAAAAGATGAAGGTATTGACCGCCGGAGCCATCTCAAGCCGGGTGATACCGGCACGCATACGGTAACTGTAGAGGAACATGCAGGGGTGTTCACCTTCCAGATTGATATTACACTGTTTCCCCGGTTCACAGGGGATATACAACTGTCCCCGGCAGGTGAAACCATTGACCTTTTCCGGTGCAGGCCGGGCGATCCGGTAACCATGCGGAGTGAAGGGAAAGAAAAGTGTGCCTCCGCCCCGTTTATGGAGGGCATTGATGGCACTTTGTATTGCCCCGGTATCGTCGGTGACACCATCACCTCTGGCACCGTACTTGAGAACATTGATCCTGCCTTCTGAAAAGTCGTAATCGTCCATGGAATCCTCCCTGCTCCGGCAGCATACTTTTTGCCGGAACATCTTTCAAACAGGTAATTTTTGATAAAATCGGCACTTGCCGCGAAACTGTCTCAGAGCATGTAATATATCACAATATAAGTATTTTTTCAAACCGTTACGATTCAAAAAGAGATTGAAAAATCCCTTCCGGGGTGCTATAGTAATATGATTGGCATCCGGTAATATCCGGAATTGCTCAACGGGTCATTGCAGAGCATTTTTTTGCAAAATATCTTTGGAGATGGATTTTTATGTATGGTTTCGAGAAAATTTCCCCGGTGCCTTCTTTCCCCGCCGGTGAACCGGAGTTTGTAAATGAGCTGAGGAAATATCCCGGCCGCAAACCCCGCTGGCAACAGGAAAAAGTGCCGCAGGATGCCGTAGATCTGCGTCACGGCTGGAAACTTGAAACCCGTTTCCCCGACCCCGAAGAACTTTTGAAAAGTGCATACGATGCTCTGGATAGATTCAAAGAGGCGTACACCGGTAAAAGTTCCGAATCTTTGAAGATCCTCATCGAAAAAGCTCCGCAACTATCTTTTGAAGAGTACATTGTCAATATTGCCCCCCGATGCGTCACCATTCAGGCGGCAGATACCGAAGGGGTGCGCCGGGCAGTTTATGCCCTCATCGACCGGATGCGGGGGAGCAACATTCCTGCGCTTGAATTTGGCACTTTCAGCGGCAAACCGTGGTTGAAAAACCGCATTTCCCGCTGTTTTTTCGGTCCGATCAAGCGTCCGCCTTTTTTCCGGGATGAGTTGACCGATGAGGTCGATTATTATCCCGATGGTTATCTGGATCTGCTTGCCTCTGAAGGTATCAACGGCATTTGGCTGACGGTTTCATGGAAGGAGCTGGCAGTTACCGGATTTTTCCCGGAAGATCCTTTGCGTACCAAACGGATCGCCAAACTTAAACAAACCGTGGAAAAATGCCGCAAATACGGCATCAAAGTGTGGGCGTTCTGCATTGAACCGATGTCGTGGCATCCGCTCTCAAATCCGCTGCCGGAAAATTGCCAGGATATGCTGGGCGAACCCTCATTATTCGGCGGTTATCAGGCATTCTGCATCGGCAGTGAAAACGGCAGACGTTATGTGCGGGAAAGTTCCGCATCCATTTTCCGCGATGTCCCTCATCTGGGCGGCATGATGCTCATTTCCCTCGGCGAAAGACCGACTTCCTGTTTAAGTTATATTGATGAAATTGAAAATGATTTTCATCCCTGCTCAAAAAAGTGCGGTTTGAACAACTCTCAGATACTCGATGCTGTTCTCTCAAATATCAAAGCCGGTATCCGGGATGCCGGAAGCGATGCCGAAGTTCTCAGCTGGCTCTATTCCCCCCGTCCCGGACAGATCCGCAACTGGTGGTTCGATCTGCCGCTGGAGTTGGATGAGGATAAAATTCTGGCATTCAACTTTGAATCCGGCTGTACCAAAGCTCAAACCGGCAAAGTCCATGCCGGCGGCGATTACTGGCTCTCTGCCATCGGTCCATCTGACCGTTTCGGCAGAATGGCGGCGGCGGCGAAAGGGCGCTGTAAGTTTGCCGCCAAACTTCAGGTGGGCTGTTCCCATGAATTGGCAACTGTTCCCTTTATGCCGGTGCCGGGAAATCTTTATCAGAAGTACAAGGCGATGAAAGCTCTCGGCGTGGAGCATGTTATCCAATGCTGGTACTTCGGCAATTATCCGGGGATAATGAACCGTGCCGCAGGAAAACTTGCCTTTGAGCAGTTCGACCGGGATGAAAAAAGTTTTCTTTGTGAACTTGCCCGTCCGGAATGGGGCGAAGCAATGGCGGAAACCATAGCTGATATGTGGATGAAATTCGGTAAAGCATACAGCAATTATCCTCTGGATATCCAATACCAGTACTATGGACCGATGCATGACGGTATCGTCTGGCCGCTCCATGTGAAACAGGTGTTCCGTCCGCTTACCCGTTCCTGGAAACCGGATAATTTCCCTGCGGGGGATGCCATCGGTGAAAGTCTTGCCAACCACTCCCTTGCCGACAGCGAGATCCTTACCGGGGTCATGGCGGCGCAGTGGAATGAAGCTGCCGCCCTCATCCCCCGGCTCCGGGAAATGTATGCCGATGATCCGGAGCGCCAGCGGGATTGTGACCTTTACGAAGCGCTGCAGATTCTGATCAACTCCGGTTCAAGGATAATGAGTTTCTACCATCTGCGGCAGATGCTACACGCCGGAAACCGGGCGGTTATCCCTCAGATGCGGGAGCTGGCAGAGCTGGAAAAGAGCGCCTCCGCCAGAATGATCGCTCTTTGCCGAAGCGACTGCCGCCTCGGTTATCACTCGGAAGCTGAAGTTTACAAATACCATCCGGCAAAACTGCAATGGCGCATCGGCGAATTGGAAAAGACCATTGCCGCACTTGATGAACTGGCGGAAAAGGAGCCGGAAGAGATCAGAGAACTGGTCAAATGGGATGGCCCAGTCATAAAAACCAATCAGAAATACTTTGCCGAAACCTTCTCCTCTTCAGTGGAAAAGGTCGGCAATGAGCTGCATTTTTCCTTTGAATACAAGGAGATTTCCGGCGGTTCAGCTCAGGAGCTGCGCCAGTTGATGCTGATGGATAAAAGCGGAATGAAGCTGCCGCTGCTGCTTTTGGTGCAGCCCGGCGGAGAAACTTTCGGTTACTGCGGTTCAGCGCAGGGAGCAGTCATCACCGACCTCGGGAGCAATAAATTTCTGGTCAGAGTGCCGTGGGGCAGATTTGATTACGCGACGGAGATTTTCGCGGGATTCCAGAGAATATGGTTCGATGGAGACAACAAAATGCAGTGTGACAATATTCCCCATGTTGATACGCCGCTGGAAATGCGACTCAATTTCGGCGGACACTCTCCGGAAAGATACGCTCTTTTACAGTTGTGATCTTTGCAGCTCCCCCCTATCTGCGCCGATAATTCTTGCGCATTGCAGGCGGCAAACGTGCCGCCCCGGGAAAACTGCCCCTTCGCTTGCGCTGGGGGCAGGCGGCAAACGTGCCGCTCCGGGAAAACTGCCCCTTCGCTTGCGCTGGGGGCAGCGGCAAACGTGCCGCTCCGGGAAAACTGCCCCTTCGCTTACGCTGGGGGCAGCGGCAAACGTGCCGCTCCGGGAAAACTGCCCCTTCGCTTGCGCTGGGGGCAGGAATAGAACATTATCTTTGCAGTTACCCACTATCTGCGACGATAATTCTTGCGCATTGCCGCGGGGGTCATGCCGGTGTGTTTGCAAAATACCCGCGACAGGTGTGAACGGTCAACGAATCCGGTTTGGGCGGCGATTTCCGATATGGACATGTCGGTATCAGTCAGAAGTTTACCGATCAGCTCCATCCGGTGAAATATCCAGTAGAGCCGGGGCGTGATCCCGATTTCCGCCTTGAAAAGCGCCAGAAAACGGGGCTTGGATAAGTTGGCACAGCGGCACAACTCATCGAGGGAATATTTCTGGATCTGGTGCTTGTCGATATATTCCAGAACTTTCTGTATCCTCTCATCGGATGCGTGATGCCGGTTGGTTCCCGGATCACCGAAGTTTTCCGGCGGGATATTCAAAAGCAGTGAGCCGATGGTCACATAGACTGCCAGAGATTGTTTTTCCGCAGATTGCCCCTCAAAGAGCAGTTTCGTATATTTTTCCGCTTCAAAGATGATCGGTTTATTTTTCACAGAAGCAAAGGATGTTCCGGTGGAAAACTCCACAAAGTTGTGGATAAACGGGGCAACCGTATGAGCCATACTCATGGTATACGGCGGAATAAGTACCATCGTTCCCGGCGACATGACTATCGAACCATCATTGAATTCCAGAATCGCACCCGGAGAATCATTCCAGTAAAGCCGCCAGAATTTGGAAATACAGCGGGGACTGTTCCAATACTCCAGCGCCCGGTTGAAACCATAATTTACAATCGTCAATTCCGGAGGCGGCAATTCCCGGGAAGGATTGGAAAAATTGATAATTTTGTACCTGTTTTTAATCATTTTATGCCTTTATTTTTTAACTTTCATACACTATATTATAGTATGTAACATAAAAAATGCAACCTTTTCAAGTAAAAAAAATCAAAAAAATTCGAGGTGATTTCAAAAATCGATCAAGATGGATTGAAAAATCAGCGTGAATCAGCCCGGAAAGGAAAATACCCGGGTTGAAACTGCAATAATGATCATCAGGAAATTTTGAGAACTTTTGCAACTGCCCCGGAAAACGTCACTTCAAGAGAAAGGAAAATTTTGCAATGAAACATCTTTCACTCCGGCATGCCGGAGTGAAGCCCACGGGCTTCACTCTTATTGAACTTCTCGTCGTAATCGCCATTATCGCCATTCTGGCGGCGATCCTCCTTCCCGCCCTCAACAGCGCCCGTGAACGCGGCAGAGCAGCAAGCTGCATAAACAACATGAAACAACTGGGTACTTTCAACGGAATGTATATGAATGATTCTGACTATTATGTTCCGCGGCAAGGTGCTTCTGGTTATTACAGCTGGATACCGCTTCTGGCGCGTTACGCTGGCTACGACGTGCGCGTCAATGCCTCCATGCAGTATCATGTGCCGAAAACTCTGGATATGCCGTTGTTTCACTGCCCCAGTGCTTCAATGCGCTCTGGCACGAGCAGTCAGGGCAATTACTGCGGTACTGGAACAAATTATACTGCCAATCAATTCGTTACAGGAAAAGACTGGTGCGAATACAAAGCCGATCCCCACAACAGCAACTCCAGTAAAGCTGGTTCCATCCAGCGGGCAAGTCAGGTTTATCTTTTTCTGGAGCATGCCGAAATTGAAACATGGTACGGCGGCATAGATGCCAGCGGTTACGGCAGAGTCGGATATCGTCATCCCGGCGGGAATATTCTGGTATATGATGCCGCTAAAAAAGGTGATGATGTACCGTCAAGTGTCGGTATGAATGTGGCAATGTGTGACGGCAGTGTTAAAAATGTCCGAGGCAATATCTGCCTTGACAGCAATGATGACGGCTCATTTACCGGCAAAAAGCTCAACTGGGCTGACGAATACGATAAATAAGCGCAACAGCCTGATTTGCCAATAGTTAAAACAGGAACACAAATCATTCAAGGGGCTTTTTGTCTCAAAATTCAGTAAAAACTTTCAGTGATCCGGAACTTTTCAGGATATAAGTAACCTTTTCGACCCAATTAAGGAGAAAGCAATATGAAAAAAATCATGTTCATGTTTGCCGCTGCCGCAGTAACTTTTACTGCCGCCGCTGCCGATAAGTGTTACCAACCGCCCCGGGTAAAACTCATCCACGATGGTTGGGGATTTCAGTATGAATCACTTAAGGATGGTCAGACGCCTTCAAGAAAATTTGTGATGAATACCAGATTCATCAAAGATAATGTGGAAATGCTGGAAAGAACCATCCCCGGCAGCGGTATCATCATCCGTTTCACAACTCCGGCAGAACTCTGTGAGGGTTCTCCGGTCAACATCAATGCCATCTTCGGCGGCAGAAAAATCAAATATGAGTATTTCAAAAACGATATTGAAAACCTCAAAAATACCAGATTCACCAAATTCACCGACAACTTTTTCGGTTTGACCGTCAGCCCCGGCAATGTGGATTGGTTCGACGATGATGCATGGGCAACTGTCTGCCACAACCACAAAGTTGCCGCTAAAGTCGCCAAAGAATCCGGCATGGTCGGTATGAAGTTTGATATTGAGGAATACCACAAAAACACCATGTGGCAATTCAAGCCGGAAAAGGGCAGAACTCTGGCAGAAACCCACGCCAAGATCCGTCAGCGCGGTCAGGAATTCGGTCGCGCTCTTTTCAGTGAATTTCCCGATATGGAAATGCTCTGCTACTGGTGGTTCTCCCTTGCCCGTCACAAAAATGACGCAGCTCGCTGTCATGCCGATTATTATATGGTCGCCCCGTTTATCAACGGTATTTATGATGTTTTGCCCCCCACTGTCAAGATCCACGACGGCGATGAAAGTTGCGGCTACCGTGCCAATGATGAAGTGGAATTTTACCACCTCAATGTGGATGTACGGAAAAGATTTCTTCCCTATCTGGATAAAAAACATCTTGCCAAATATCGGGCGCAAACCTTTCTTGCTCCCGGACTTTATGTTGATCCCCACTTTAAAAAAGCCGGCTACTGGGAAAATCAGCTCCAGCCTGATCTTGACCGTCTCGGCGGTGCGGCGTTGTTGAAACGCAATCTTTTCCACGCTATGGAAGTTGCCGATTACTATGTGTGGATGTGGCACGAGCGTTACGTCTGGTTTCCCTGCCATCATCCGGCTCATCCCACCCATATCGCTTCGCTTGCCCCCGGTCTGGCAGAAGAACTTGATCTGATCGCTTCGCCCGATCCCCTGCCGGAAGCCAGAAAACTGGTCAAAGAGAAAAATATTCCGAATATCATCCGCAACTCCACCTTTGATCAAGTGCCGGAAAAGAAACAGATCCTCCCCGGATTTTCCATCTGGTATGACAGTATCAATAAGGGTAAATTCATCCGTAAAGTAGTCAACGGCAATGCCGTCGCCGCCTCGGTGGGAGCAACTGAAGGGTGTTTCTTTCAGGATATCTCGGTCAAGCCCGGTGAAATGTATCTGGTGCGCTGTTCCGGCGGGAATATTTCCCCGAAAAGCAAAGCGCAGGCGGCTTTCAGCATCAAATGGAAAAAGTCCTTCCCCCGCAACGGCAAAACTTTTGATGATTATTTTGCCGATTATCTGGGCAATACCAGATATTTCCGTACCGCTGACGGCAGGATGGAAACCATCGAATTTACGGTCATCGTGCCGGAAACAGCCTCGCACATGGCGGTAATGCTCTGGGTTTGCAATGCTTCCGGCGGCGAAGAAATTTATTTCGACGATCTGGAAGTTTTCAAGATAATGGATAAGTAACCTTTTCAACACAACAAGGAGAAAGCAATATGAAAAAAATCATCTCATTATTTGCCGCAGCGGCAACTTTTACCGCTGTTGCCGCGGAAAACTACTGTCAAATGCCGAAAGTGAAACTTGTTCACGACGGCTGGGGACTTCAGTATCAGGGAGTTCCCGCAGGGGCGAAACCTGACCGCAAATTCCAGATGTCCACTGAGTATATTAAAAACAACGTGGAAATGCTGGAAAAATCCATCCCCGGCAGCGGTATCATCATCCGTTTCATTACCGATGCTGCCAAATGCGAAGGAACACCTGCCAATATCAATGCCTGTTTTGGCGGCAGAAAACTCAAATATGAGTATTTCAAAGATGATATTGCCAACCTCAAAAGCACTAAATTCAAAAAATTCACCGATAACTTTCTCGGCTTGACGGTCAGCCCCGGCAACGTGGATTGGTTCGATGACAAAGGCTGGGAAACCGTTTGCCACAACCACAAGATCGCCGCCCGGGTCGCCAAAGAATCCGGCTTGGTGGGTATGAAATTCGATATTGAAGAGTACCACAAAAACACCATGTGGCAATTCAAGCCGGAAAAGGGCAAATCCCTCGCCGAAACCCACGCCAAGATCCGTCAGCGCGGTCAGGAGTTCGGCAAGGCGATTTTCGGTGAATTTCCCGATATGGAAATGCTCTGCTACTGGTGGATCTCCCTTACCAGACACAAAAACGATCAGGCGCGCCCCGAAGAAGCGGAGTATATGGTAGCTCCCTTTGTCAACGGTGTCTACGATGTGCTGCCTCCCACGGTAAAAATCCATGACGGCGATGAGAGCTGCGCTTACCGTGCCAATGATGAGGTGGAGTTTTACCACCTTGCCATCGATGTAAAAAAGCATTTCCTCCGTTTTATCGACCCCAAAAACCTTGCCAAATACCGGGCTCAGACCTTCGTTGCTCCGGGAATTTATGTCGATCCCCACTTCGCTGAAAAATTCAATTTCTGGAATAATCAGCTCCTCCCCGATCTGGAAAAACTCGGCGGCGTCCAGCTGTTGAAGCGCAACCTTATCAATGCAATGGAAGTGGCAGATAAGTATGTCTGGATGTGGCATGAGCGTTACGTCTGGTACCCCAGCCATCACCCGTCCAAACCGATCAATATCTCCTCCGTGGCTCCGGCGGTAACTGCGGAACTGGATTTGATCGCCAGTCAGGATCAGCTTGCAGAGGTGAAAAAAATTATCGCCGCCAAAAAGCTGAATAATATCATCTACAATTCAACTTACGACAAAATGCCGGAAAAAGGTCAGAAGATCCCCGGTTTCGGTGAGTGGCACGGTGCCAAAAATCAGGGAACTTTTGCCCGCAAAGAGATCAACGGCAATGCTGTTGTCGCGGCAAAAGATGTGATCAACGGCTGTATTTACCAGAGCCGTCCGGTCAAGCCCGGTCAAATGTATCTTGCCCGCTGTACCGCGTGGAACCTCACTCCGGGCAGTACCGTCAAAGCGTCATTCAGCGTCAAATGGAAAAGAAATTTTGTCCGTCAGGGCAAACCTTTCAATGACCGTTTTGCCGATTACCTGAATAAACAGTACCTTTTCCACCGTCAGGGCGATAAACCGGAAACCGTGGAGTTTGTGGTCACGGTGCCGGAAAATGCCGAATTTCTGGAGTTGATGCTCGGCGTTACCGGAGGGAAAGGTCAGGAAATCTACTTCGACAACGTTGAACTTTTCAAGATAATGGATTAAAAAATGGTCATTATCAGAGAATTTACCGACACCGATGCCGCGCAGGCATCGGTGGTTTACTTTGAGAGCTTCAAATCCTATCTCAAAGAAAGGATGGAGATTTCCGCACCCCAACCGGCAGAGTATTGGCTCAACAGTATGCGCCATTGTGTCAACAGTGATTATGAAAGCATCAGCTTTGTGGCTGAAGTCGAAAATAAACTTGTCGGCTGTATAACTGTTTCAGCCGCACTGAAACGGCGCCTGGGTACGCTGGTGAGGATCGGAGTTCTGCCGGAGTGCGCCGGAAAGGGCGTAGGCAGAAAACTCTTTGCCGCGGCAGATGAGTTCTGGCGGCAGAGAAATATGCGGAAAGTCGCCTCCTGCGTATCCTCCATCAATCCCGGAGCGCTGAAATTCTACCAAAGTTGCGGCTTCCATGTGGAAGGCACCCTCAAAGATCACTTTTTTGAGGGCGTGGATGAACATCAAATCGCGCTCTTTTACTGAGCTGACGGGACTTATCTGGCAAGTTTTT
>JAZUPS010000240.1:0-2300 GCA_045605305.1 Victivallaceae bacterium | reverse complement strand
AACATGATATCGTACCAGAAACCGTTTTCATTGAGTCCGCGGTGATTCGCTGCGCCGGTGCAGTAATCATTATAAGTCATAACATAGTTTGCCTGGGCCAGAGAAATCTGCTTCATGTTGGATGTACAGTTTGCTTCGTTTCCGGTCTTTTTGACTTTATTCAATGACGGAAGCAGCATGGCAGCCAGAATGGCGATAATGGCAATCACAACGAATGAAACTTGTTAAATTAGGGTTTTGGTGCTATATTATGGTGAAATGAAAAACTAAATTTGGAGGAAAATTTATGAAAGCTCTGATTTATGCCCGTCAAAGCAGTGGTAAAGATGATCTGTCTGAATCAGTAGAAGCTCAGATTGCAAACTGCCAGAACCTTGCAGAAAAAGAAAAATTGGATGTCATCGGAATTTTTCGGGATCTCAACACCAGCGGGGAAACTTATCCTATCGGTGCGGAAGAAATCGCGAGAGTCGATTCTGCCTATAAAGACTGGATCGCTAATCAATCTACAAAGAAAGTTTTCAGAACCGGTTTGGGCGAAGCTTTACTGCACCTGGATGAAATTGATGTTATCCTTGTCAATGAACTCACCCGTCTTTATCGTCCGATCAATGGAAGTTTCCTTGAAGGACACATCAATCATCTGCTCCGGGAGCATAATGTTAAAGTTTTGCAAGTACAAGGCGGCAGCATTGATCTTTCCAAATTCGATCAGCAGCTTATCACTTCCATCAAAAATCAAATCCTCTATGATGATCTTCAAAAGAAGCGGCAAAACAGCATCAACGCTTTCCGCATCAAACGGGACAGTGGGAAACTTTGTTGCGGCTCGCATATTTTTGGTATCCGGTATTTGGGCAATGATCAGTTGGAAGTCCGTCCGGAATGTGTGGAAATTATCAGATTTATTTACGACAGTATTTGTGAACATCGTTCCTATATATCTATAATAAAGGACTGCAACGAGCGTTTCGGTTCAGAAATGTTCTTCTATGAAAGCAGTATATACAGCATCGCAAAACAACCGCTTTATGCTGGATATCAGTATAATACAGACGGAGAACTGATCAAAAACATCCAAATCTCCGGGCAGGAAATTGTTTCGTTTGACCAATGGCAAAAGGTACAGGAGATCATCAGCGTAAAACGCAGGGAACATTACCGGAGAGATAAAAAACACTGGCTTCCGGTTTCCGGCAGACTCTTTTGCGGAGAGTGCGGCAGTAAACTTATCTGCAAACTTGATTCCGGAAAAGTTTATTACGGATGCAACAAAAAGAATCTTTCCCGCAGTCATGCGTCGTGCAGCAACAGCCGTATCCGCTTTGAAACCGGTGCAAGAGGAAATCCAACATTATATGATGCAATATACCCGCTGCTTTCTATCGCATTGATTGAGCGTTACCGCAGAGCCGCAGAAATGCTCAAGGGGAAACAGGAACTTGCCAAATATGAAGTCGAGCTGGAAAATCTCAACAGTAAAGAACGGAAACTGTTTAATATGTTTATCGAAGGTATTGTAACAGAAGAACAGATCCGAAACATGCTTATTGACCATAAACTAAAAAAAGAAGAGATTTCCAAGAAGATCCTGACTCTCAAAATGACAGAAGTTTCCGAAGAATCAATGAAAGAGTTGGGAAACAGCATCCTTTCGCAGCTTTTTAATGACCTTGCCTCCAAAAATCTTTCCAATGGTCTGTATGAATCCTTACTGGTTGAAGCGGATATTACAGCAACTATATTCCGGGATCGGGTAGAGTTTCATACAAAATATGGAGATGTTACAGTTCCCCGGATGTGGATTTCAAACCGTCCGTGGATGCCGTCCTGGGAAATTGAACTGCGGAATAAAGGAACCGAAGTGGACTCTGACATCTGTATTAATGAAAAAACAAAGATTACCGTAACTTACAAGACGGGAACCAAAGCAGTGCTTGCCAAATTCGGACAGTTGAAAATCAAGAGCATTTAATCTGAAAATTGTATGTTTTTTGAACAGCAATCCAAAAAAATCTATTTTCTGCGGTTGCGTTTTGCCCGATGTAGTAGTATATTATGACAAAATTCCACAGGAGGTATTCTCGGAAAATTTAGGACTTGTGTAAATAACAAAAATTGAATATACCGGCTAACCGGTGTTTCGCCTACTCAGAAATTACCACTTTCAAAATCATCTGGCGGACATACGGGTGTGTCGCATTGTATCTTTGTGTACTAATGCGGCAGCCTGCTTGTCGAGATGATTGGGCTGTGGTAAGCCTCTGAGTACGGCAAGTTGGGCTTGCCGCTCTTTTTTT
>JAZUPS010000239.1:0-3189 GCA_045605305.1 Victivallaceae bacterium | reverse complement strand
ATTGTTTGTCAGTTTTCTGACCGTTGCGGTATTCCTGTTGTTCCGAACTGATAATGTCTGGCTGCCGCCTTCAAACTCCTGGATCGCATTAGTCTTGCTTGGCTTGATCAATACCGGTGTTGGATGTTGGTTTTACTTTGGTTCTATTGGCAAATTACCGGTGCAGACAGTCGCCGTATGCGGCTATCTGGAGCCGCTGTCTGCTGTGATTCTGGCAGTTTTGCTGTTGGAGGAACCAATGACATTATGCCAAATGATCGGAGCTGTGCTTATTGTCGGCGGCGCAGTCATGGGAGAAATCCGGTCCAAACAATTTGTTCCCAATAAAAACAATGGAGATAAAAAGCACTTGTGAAGCCCTTTTGTGAAAAAAACTTCACTGAATTTTTGACGAGAGTTGAAAAAATGGTCAGCGTTTTTTTATCTTCCCCCCCCTTGCTCGGTAAGATGTAAAATTGCATTTTTGTTAATAATCAAGCACTTACAAAAAGAACCTTGATTTTTACACTTTTCAGAAAAATTCAGAATATCACCAGGTCTTGTATTGATTTTCCCTCTCGCTTTTTCACTGGAACATATCCTGTTGATCCGCAATCTCCTCTGTTTTCCGGAACTTGCTTTTGTTAATATCGCGGGCATCCAATTTTACCAGTACCAGCTGATCCTGACGGATGATTTTTTTCTCCGGATCCACAGCCATTGAAACATAAAGATCAAAGAGGCGGTCCGGATCATCCGGATCAAAAAGATGACCGACAGCATAGCTGCTGCCTCTGGAAATACGATTAAAAGCTATCATGGAGTCCGCCTCCAGTGTTATTCTGCCCAGATGATAAAATTGATATTCTCTGTATTTATCCTGCTTCATCACCCGCGTTAAATTTACCGGTCGGGGCAACCGTTTTATGATCCATTGCACCGGACGGTCGCGCCTGTATGATCGGTAATAAAACCAGCTGCCTGTTTTCGGAACAACTCCGGTATTACAAAGACCGAAAGCCGCCTCCGGATCGCGATCCAGTCCCCGCTTGTTGCGGTCAGGCATGATCCGGAACACTTTTTTACCGGCGAAATACTCCGGCAGCGGCTTGCCGCCGCGGGCGGCAGCAATATATTGCTCCAAACCGCTCATTACTCTGGCAATTTTTGCGTTGACTATTTTTTTGTAACGCCCGGGTTTTGTTTTTTTCAGCGAAGCTAATGAATTTTCCGCATCCTGCTGTACAGTATCAACTGCCCGGCTGATGATTTTTTCAAGATCTCCGAAAGCAGCCTGTTGTGCCGGAGTCATATATTGCCATGCGGCAATGGTAGTTTCATCCAAACTGAACCGCGCCCGGCGCAAAGCAAGCAAACGCAGGCTGGATTTTCCGACGGAATGTTCCATTTTATCAAAAAGTTTCTGCCAGCGAAGCAAATTTTCTGCAGTGGCATATTTTACTGACAGAATACTCGGATTCCAACGCAGATCATTCCGATGATTGATTTCAAGTTGTTCCAATTCCGCCAGATAAGCTCGCATATCAGATGCCGCCTCACCGTAACAATGGTCAGTGAACTCCCGGATGATCGTCTGCACATCGGCATTGATGTCCCGACAGAGCACACTCAACATATAAACTCGCAGATCATTGAAGCCGAAATTATTGTACGGGCCTGAACCAAATTCACAATACGCCATCCATACTTTATTGCGGTGAGCCAGGCGGAAGTTGTCGGCGATGCGGTTGATATTGGCAATCAAGGGATAGCTGATGATCGGCCGGGGATATGGTGTCGGATACGCCCACCAGTGCATTTTAGAACTAATGGCTGCCCAGGCGGCAAAATTCCGCTCTGCAACTGCATTGACCGGATGATTGATCGGTTTGGTAAAATCCACCCCCAGCGGAGCGTAACTCGGCAACAGATTACCGGGCAGTCCGGTCAGCAATTTAGAAGGCATAAGCGTTTGATTTTTGCGGTATGCGAGAAAACAGAAAAGCAAATCCGGATGAGTTTTTTCAAATCGTCCGCTCAAATCATAGAGAAAATCATAATATGCCCCGGCAGGGTGATCATGTTTTTTCATCGCTTCAATACAATTTGCACAATAGCAGAATGCTCCATTGTTGTCATCCTGACCGACACCAATGATTTTCATGCCTCCACGATAATTTTCGGCAGCAAGCATGATCCTGATATTTTTTTCAAACTCATCACGGAGTCCGGCATTGGTATAACACAACTGCAAGGTCGTTACCCGTTGCCCTTTGCTGTTCATGGCAAAATATTCCGGATTGGTTTGGAAATACGCTTTATCCTTAAAGTATTTCAGCGGACCGCTGATATTGCCGACCTTACCGCCAAAGGGAATCAAACCGCTGGGAATGATACGCTGTCCGGCGTGCGTTCCGGAAATGCCGATACTGTCAGCAGTCTGGTCACGCAAAAAATTACGGCGGGCAAATTTTTCAGCCGCTGGAGAATGGTAATCGCCGTTGACCGTCATATAAGCTATCGACGGCACAACAGAATGACTGAATCCAGCCGGCAGAGAGAGTGTTTTCTGTTTGGGGATACGGTTGACTCCGTAAAAGGTGAACCACCGGCACCCGAAAGCATCCCGCAGCAAGTCATAAATAGCATTGACATTGCCGCATTCGCCCTGTCCGCAGATATAGAGGTCGCGGGCTTCAATTCTGATCCGCCGTTCATTCTCCAAGAGTGGAGCTGCATCCGAAGGAGCTTTTTTCCCGATCCATATCGTATGTATTTTATTGCTGTTTGCTTGGAAATCAGCACCTGATATAAGCTTCAAAAAAGTGTGAAGATCGGCAACTGCCGCTTTTTCTTCTTTATTTGGCGTGCCGTGAAAAACAATTTTATAATCAGTTTTGCTATTATCGGCAAGAATTACTCTATCTGCAGCCTCCGAACAAACAGCTGCTGTAATTAAAAATAAAACAACAATAAATCTTTTCATTTTTCATCACTTTTTGCCGTATTGATGGATTTTATCAGCATCACCCGGATTTGAGAACAACTGTTGTTTAATTCCTGATATTTTGCTTCATCAATGTAATTTGTTTTCAGCAGCAGTTCCAGCCAGTAACTTGTTTCGCTGGCTTCTTTGAGTGCGATTTGCAGTTTTGCAATAAAGTCCGGTTTGCCGTGAGCATATTGGGCTTCGTGGATGTTTGCTCCGAT
>JAZUPS010000238.1:0-4396 GCA_045605305.1 Victivallaceae bacterium | reverse complement strand
GAACACCACTCCTTGGCCCACAGAACGACATGGCTACGATCCGACTTCCCCCCAAGAACGATCGAACCGCTCAATACTGTGCCGCTATCCAGATAAACCACCGCTCCGGAATTCACGCTCATGCCGGAAACAGTTCCCATTCCGGAAACGAGAGCCCCCGAAGCCGCCGAAACATTCTGCGCCGCGGCACCGTTCCAGATATTCATTTTTCCGCCGGATGAAACCACCGTGCCGACCGCTGAACCGCCGGAGTGTACCCCCATTACCCCTCCGGAAAAAACCTTTGCCGTAAAAGCGCGCCCAAAAATATCCAACACCCCGCCGCTGTAAATTTCACTTCGGGATGCAACTGCACCCGATGAGACAACTATCGTGCCATTTACCCGGTTCACACTGGCTGTACCGCCGGATAAAACCGTCACTTTTCCGCCGGATGAAACCTCTGTATTGTTGGCTGAACCGCCGGAAAGATAAAGCGCAGTAGAACTGACACGGGTATTATTTATCTTTCCGCCATTCATCACCACCATCACCCCGGTTGATTCCAAAAAGGTATCTGCGGCACTGCCCCCGTTGTAAACATGGACTGTTCCGTTGGAGTTCACCGTGGTATTCCGGGCAAATCCACCTCTTGAAATGTACATTTTGTCGTTGCCGCCCTGTTGGATGGTCAGATCGGAAACGCTTTTCGCGGCAGAAATCAGCGAACCGGAACGGAATATTTTCACTGGTTCGTCCTCTACCCCGGTGTACTCAAGACGCAGGGTGTTTCCGTCATAGATCAAGGAGCAATTTCCCGCCGCCTGATTGTTGCGGTCAAGGGTATAACTTTTGCTGCCGACAGTAAGGTTGATTTTGATATTCTGTATCGCCGAAGCATCAACTCCGGTATAAAGCGTGTAAAATGCCGTGGACACCTCCGGATCGACCGAGACATTGAATCTGTTCCCCGCGGCAGAGAGAAAACTGCTCTCTGATGCCGCATCTTCCATCACGACCAATGCACCGGTATCATCTCGGGAAATCTGCATATTCACAGTAAGTGTACCGCTTTTTCCGGTAAATTTACCGTAGAAAAGTGAACCGTTTTCCACCGTGATGGTATTGTTTCCGCCGCCAAGATCGACCGCTCCGAAAATAGCAGAGCTGCCGCTCAAGGTGATCACATCATCGCCATCGCCGGAAGAAACAGCATAACCGCCGGTCAAACTGTCAAGCAGACTGCTCATAACAGAGTAGTTGTAACCATCATCATTTTCCAGCAGAGAAATCAGATTTTCCGTGCCGTTGCTGTTGTAACCGGCAAAAATCCAGCTTTTATCAAGATTGACGGTCAACTTTTCTGAACCGCTTTCATAAATGGCTTTTGCCGCTTTTTGAGAGTTGACCGCGATACAGCCGTCTGTCAAATTGAAACTCATGGCATCATCGGAAGAAAATCCGGTATCCGCACTGGTGATAAAATTGACATTGAAGTTGCAAAACTCCAGATCCACCGCCGAGGTAAAAGCGGCAGATACATTCAATTCAATATTTTTCCCCGCAATATCCTCCGCAAAAGAAAAGGAGGTCGCCTTATCTTTCCGGATATGGTTGATCCTCTCCATGCCCCGCAGAAATGAGCCGCCGTAATAGTCGCCCCGGGCATCGGTGACACGCACATATATATCCGGAGAAAGGTCGATCGTCACATAGGTCAGTTCCAGATCTTCAAGCTGCGCCACGGTATACCATTTGGTATTGGATGTCCCGGTTCCCCAGCCGTAGTTCAAGTGATACTCATACTCGCCGCTCTTTTCATTGAGCCGGTAACCATCCATGTAGATCGCGTGTCCCGGGATCCCCACCCGGATAACTTCGCCGTAATCCAGATTTTCCCTGACCACCGAAAAACCGACCGCACTCAAGCCCCCGGTCTGAAAAAGTTTTTTGGATGCCTCATTTTCCATTCCGGAATTGACGAAAAAGTAACTGTCAAATCCGGCAGCTTTGAATACCGGAGCATTAGTTCCATCATAATAAGAACTTACCCGCCAGGAGGTTCCGGTGGATGAACCGTAGGAGGAGTGATTTTTCACCCCGCAGTAGTAGTTGAGCGCGGCAATAAAGTCTCCACTGGTCAAATCCGGATCGGCAAGCAGAGAGTTTATCACACTCATAGCTCCTTCGCCATTGAGCGGATTATCACTGACATATATGGTATCTCCCGTGGAATGCAAAACAAAGTAATCGGAACTGCTCACCGTCAGCGTCAGATCGTACCCCCTTTCCAACCAGTAATAAAGGAGCTGGGAATCTGCCGTATTGGAGCAGCCGGTCACACTGCGGGAGCCGGATGTACCGGAAACATAGGGGCAGAACTTGTTGTAACTGTACCCGGAAATCGCAGTTTGTTTGCCATTTACTGAAATGTAGATCGTGCCGGATTGATTCCAGAGCGTTGAGGTGAGAATGGTTCCGGGAGTGTAGGTATAACCGCTTGCGACTGCCGGGAAATCCAACTGAAACTCATCTCCCGCAATAACCGATAGCGCATCCAGATCAAAATCGCCAAAACTGCGTTCCAACATATTTTCAGCTCCTTTTAATTGTTGGGATGATAAATGATCTTCCGTGAGGTATTAACCTTCTTCAAACTCTTCCTCTCCACCAGTTGACCGGGAATAATACAGGTTACCGGGGCAAAGCCGGATTCAAACTGCTGCTGAAGCAGAAAAAGCGACTGTCTGCCGATCTCTCTGACCTCTTCCGTGATCGTGGTCAATCCGGCATTTTCCGCCTCCGGCCACGAAATGTTGTCAAAACTGATAACTCCGATATCTTCCGGTATCTTCAAGGAGTGTTTGGCACAAAGTTTATACAGCACCTCTGCCCGGCAATCCCGCATGGTAAAAATCGCATCCGGCCGTTTATCCGGCGGGAGCAAAAGCAATCTTTCCAGATCCGAAACATCTCCGCCCAAGGTCAGAGTGGCGATCATCGATTCATCCAGCACAACTCCCTCTTCCGCCGCCGCCCCCCGGAATCCGGCAAGCATTTCACGGAAAAGCAAACGATCTCCGCCACAGCAAACCGCCGGTCCCCGGCTGCCGCCGGCAAAGAGTTTTTCCCCTGCCATACGACCGATACCGCGGTAATCCATCCGCACGCCTGGAAATGGCAGGTCTTCTTCCAAATTGGCAACGACACAGGGTATTCCGGCATCCACAACATCCTGAATGGAAAGATTATAGGAGGATTCCATAAAAATTATCCCCTGAATATCTCCCGCATTGAAACGCTCCTGCAGCTCCGCCAGATCAAGTTCAGCAGGGGGAGTGGACAAAATCACTTCTGCAAAAATCTCATTTGCTCCGGCACAAATCCCCGCCACCAGACCGAAGGTCTCAAAGGCTCTGGAGGAAATCTGCGCCGACATCCGGAGAATGACCCGCTTCATCCGTCGCCGTTCACCGCGGGCGGTGATCCGGAATCCGCGCTTCGGCACATTGTAAATGATACCCTCATCCCGCAGCACCCGCAGCGCTCCGCGGATTATCCCTCTGCCGACTTGATACTCATCGGCAAGTTTACGCTCCGAGGGGAGAAAAGTCACCTGATCAAATCCTCCGGAGAGAATTTTTTTCCGCAGTTGATTGATGATTCCGGAATTGACCGTCCTTGACATATATTTTTCCTTAAATTAAGCCGAGAATACGCAACGCATTCTCTCTGGCAACTTTGTTGAATACCGTTTCTGAAATTTTCCCATTATCCCGCAATTCGAGCAGGAAGTACGCCAATTTGGCATTGCTCTCCACCGGGGCAAGGCAAATATCCATTCCGAAACAGAGGCGATCCTGAAACTCATTGAGAAATTCCACCGCATGATCCGGGTCACGCATCAGAGCATTCGCCCCCGAACCGGCAGACAAATCTCCCATCAAATTGGGAAATTTACGCATCAAACGGGGCACTACCCCCTCTTTCACCTTGCCGGCAGGATAGGAAAAACGCTCATCCGGAGTCTTCATCTCACTGATTTCCGACCAGAAACCCACACTGTGCCCCAGAAAGGTCAACTTGGGATACTTCACCAGCGTTTCTGCCAATCCGGGCAAACCCGGTTCATCATAAATCCCGTAGCATCCGCCGAGACGGTGCGCGATATGGAATGTCAAAGGCAGCCCCACCTGTTCCACCGCCCGGAAAAGATTCCGCATCAAGGGATCAAAAAAGGACAAATTCGCCGTCACTTCCCCGACTCCTTTGCAGCCCAGCTCCTTGTAACGCGCCAAAACCTTTTCCAACGGCGCATGGGGATCATTGGATATACAGCGGGGGTCAACGTTGCAAAAGGGAATGAATCTGCCCGGATATTTTTCCGCCATTTCCAGAATATCTTCATTGCACTGGG
>JAZUPS010000237.1:0-3935 GCA_045605305.1 Victivallaceae bacterium | reverse complement strand
TATGCCTGCGGCGGCCGAAGTTCTGCGTCAGTCCCTTTACCGCGGTGCAGACCGCGCCGTGCTGGTCACCGACCGCGCACTTGCCGGTGCTGACACCCTGGCAACCAGTTATACTTTGAGCTGTGTGGCGAAAAAATTGGGAAATATCGACCTCGTTCTCTGCGGCCGTCAGGCTATTGACGGCGATACCGCTCAGGTCGGTCCCCAGATCGCGGAAAAACTCAACATCCCGCAGATCTGCTATGTTGAAGAAGTGAAATCTCTCGAACCGGGAAAAATCGTTGCCCGCCGTGCCATTGAAGGCGGTTACGAAGTTCTCTCTTCCCCGCTCCCGGCTCTGCTGACGGTCATTGATGCCAATGATCCGCGCCCGATGAATGTCAAATTGATAATGAAATACAAACGCGCCTGTACCCCGGGTGAAATCGACGGTGCCGCCAAAAAAGGCGAAATCGCCGATCCCGAGAAGTACAAAGCCGACCTCGCGGCAAAAGGTCTGCTCATTGAAGAGTATTCCGCTGCCGACATCAACGCCGCCCCGGATCGGATCGGTTTCCCCGGTTCTCCGACCAAGGTCAAGCAGGTGATGAGCGTCGTTCTCACCGCCGGCGAGGCAAAAACCGTCTCCGCCGATGCCGAAGGTATCGCCGGACTTATGCATGAACTCATCAGCGATCATACTCTGGGGTAATCGAAATGGCTAATATTGGAAACGTCTGGGTCTTTATCGAACAGGAACAGGGCAAGATCGCCGGAGTCAGCTTGCAGCTGGTATCCAAAGGTCGTGAACTTGCCGACCGTCTCGGTGTCAAACTCGAAGGAATTTTGCTGGGAGACAATCTCTCCGGCTGTATCGACACTCTTTATCACTACGGCTGTGACCGGGTGATCCTTGCGGAAGATCCCCGCCTGGAACCCTTTACCGTGCTGCCGTATGCTAAAGTCATCATGAAACTTATCCTCGAACACAAACCGAATATCCTTCTCTTCGGCGCCACCCTCAAGGGTCGTGAACTGGCTCCCCGTATCGCCTCTGAGAAACTTGCCGGTTTGACCGCCGACTGCACCGATTTGCAGATCGATGATTTTGAAGATAAGAAAAACGGCAAAAGCTACACCGACAAACTTATGCAGATCCGTCCGGCTTTCGGCGGCAACATCATTGCGACTATCGTCAACACCTGGGATGATCCCCAGATGGTGACTGTCCGCGAAGGCGTGATGAAACTCGGTGATGCGGATACCTCCAGAAAGGGTGAATTGCTCCGTGTTCCGGTGGAACTGAGTGCGGAAGATACCGTTATTCAGGTAATTGAGCGTGTCCGTGCCGACAAGGAAGTCGATCTTCAGGGCGCTCAGATCATCGTTGCCGGCGGTTACGGTGTCGGTTCCAAAGAGAACTTCAAACTGATCTATGATCTGGCAGAGGCTATCGGCGGTGAAGTCGGTGCTTCCCGTGCCGCAGTTGATGCCGGCTGGATCAGCCACGATCATCAGGTCGGTCAGACCGGTGTGACTGTCCGTCCGCGTCTTTACATTGCCTGCGGTATTTCCGGTTCCATCCAGCACACTGCCGGTATGAGCGAATCCAAAAAGATCATCGCCATCAACACCGATCCGGATGCTCCGATCTTCAGTTGCGCCCACTACGCGATTGTCGGTGATCTGAATCAGGTGATCCCGCAGATGATCAAAGCTTTCAAAGCCAAGCAGCAGTAACAGGAGAAATTCTTACAATGTTGAACTATTTTTCTGACAATCAGGATCTTGAATTCACGCTGCAGAATCTCGAGCTGGCAGAAATCACTGCCATGCTGGAGAAAAATTACACCAATGCGGAAAAATTCGAGTCTGCACCCGTCGACTTCAAAGATGCTCTGGATAACTATGAACGCGCACTGAAAGTCATCGGTGAGATCGCCGGTGAACGTATTGAGTCCCGTTCCCGTACCGTGGATGAAGTCGGTGCCAAATTTGAAAACGGCAAAGTGATCTACCATCCGCTGACTCTTCAGAACCTGAAAGATCTCAATCAGGCCGGTTTGATGGGTGTCATGCTCGGTCATGAGTACGGCGGCTTGAACTTCCCCTGCTCCGTTTATACCATGATGACGGAGATCGTCTCCCGTGCGGATGCCTCTTTGCAGAATATTTTCGGTCTGCAGGATATCGCTGAGACGATCAACTTCTTCGGCAATGACGAGCAGAAAAATTTCTATCTGCCCCGCTTTGCCTCCGGCGAATTTGACGGTTCCATGGACTTGACCGAACCGGATTACGGTTCAGACTTGCAGGCGGTTCGTCTGCGCGCCTATCAGGATGAAAACGGTCAGTGGTACCTCAACGGTATGAAACGCTTCATCACCAACGGATGCTCCAAAGTACATCTGGTGCTGGCGCGTTCAGAGGAAGGAACGACCGACGGCCGCGGTTTGTCAATGTTCATCTGCGAAGCCTGCCCGCAGCTGGTAGTGCGCCGCATTGAGGACAAAATGGGTATCCACGGCGTGGCGACCTGCGAATTGCAGTTCAACGACGTTCCCGCCCAGCTCTGCGGCAAACGCCGTCTGGGACTTATCCGTTATGTCATGAGTCTGATGAATGGCGCCCGCGTGGCGATCAGCGCTCAGGCGGTCGGTATTGCTGAAGCGGCGTACCGTCAGGCTCGCAAATATGCTTCAGAGCGCGAACAATTCAAACGCAGCATTGACAAATTCCCGGCGATCTACTCCATGCTCAGCAGCATGAAAGTCCGTTTGACTGCCGCCCGTGCGCTGCTCTACGAAACCACCCGTGTCGTTGACCTGCGCAACGCTTACACCCATGTGGTTGAGCATGGCACTCCGACAGATGAGGATCGTGCCAAGCAGAAATATTACACCAAACTGGCAGCCCAGCTGACTCCGATGTGCAAAGCTCTGGCAACGGAAAGTGCCAACTCCATTGCTTATGACGGCATTCAGATCCACGGCGGAACCGGTTACATGCGTGACTTCAATGCGGAGCGTTACTACCGTGATGCCCGTATCACTAACATCTACGAAGGAACCACCCAGCTGCAGATCGTTGCGGCGATCGGCGGAGTGATGCAGCGTGATGCGGATAAGCGCATGGAAGAACTTTTCGCCATTGACCTGCCGGAAAATCTGGCGGCGTTGCGCGACAAACTGGCGGCGCTCCATGCCAAACAGCTGGAAGCGGTCAAATTTGTGTCGGAAAAACGCACTGAAGACGGCAGCAAAGATACCGCATATCACGATTTGATGGCGCGTAATCTGGTGGAAATGGAAACTTACATTTTCGTTGGTTTGCTGCTGCTGCGTGACGGAGCGATCTGTGCCGACCGCGCTCCGATCGCGGAACGCTATGTTTTGGATGCGGTTGCGGAATTTGAGCGCCGTTATCTGAATGTCTGCTCCGGCGACACCAAACTTATCGCCAATCATCGTGACATCATTGATTACTGATAAGGAGTTAAATAATGAACAACAGTTATCTGGAACGGGCAAAACAGAATATTACCGATCCGCAGATCCTTTCGGTGGTCGCCGCCAAGCGAGCCAAACAGCTGGCAGCCGGTGCCCGTCCGATGGTCAGGACTGCAGATGAAAATTTGTTGGATATTGCGCTTTTGGAAATTGCCGAAGGACTGCTTTCCTACGAATTTCCGGATGAAAACGAAGTTGCCGCGCCTGCTGAAACTGCAGAAGCCGCCGCAACGGATGCTGAATAAGTACAACTTTTCAGTTTCAAGAGCTGTCGCGAAAGTGACAGCTCTTTTTTGTGCCCCGGCGGCGGCAAACGTGCCGCTCCGGTGGAACTGCCGACGACGGCGCACCGATAAACCTCCATACCTTTTGTATATTATTCCCCGGTTATCAGATAGCAGTTGCTCCCTTTGGCGAGAATGGGTATTTTCACTCGTCGGAGCCAAA
>JAZUPS010000236.1:0-2396 GCA_045605305.1 Victivallaceae bacterium | reverse complement strand
TAGTTCTTGCCGTCTGTTGTATGATGGTGGCATTTCCTCCGCCGAAAGCAAAAGCGATAGATCCGATCACCATGGCGATTCTGGCGCCGGTGGCATTGAAACTTGCCGATGCCGCAAAACCCTATGTCATCCGGGGGATTGCCAATGCGGGAAAAGGTATTTTCAAGATCGGCAAAGCCGGTTTTGAGATGCTCTATCTGCCCTGGGGATTTCTGGAACTTACCTTCGGCCTGCCCTTCAAACGGGGGCGCAAGGGCTTGGTGCATGTGGTGCGCGGCGGGGTGATAGCTCCGGCAAAACTCTTTATCCACACTTTGCTGCTGCCGGTTTATATGGTCGGATTGCAGGTGAATATATGAAAGAATTGCCGGATATAACCTCTCCCATACCGCCGAGGAGTTGGGGAAAAAGATTCCGGCGTTATCAGGATTTGGCGGCATGGTACGGGAAGGAGCGGGCAGAGGTGGAAATTTCTGCTCATACCGCCCAGCCGGTTTGTATTTCTGCTCTGCTGGATAATGTTTTAAGCGCCGTTAAACGTCCGGAAAATGGAGTTTTGATTACTTTACGGGGCAAATGGAGTGCCATTGTCGGGAGCATGTTTGCCCGATTTTGTGAACCGGAATCCCTGAAAGACGGGGTGCTTACTCTGAAAGTGCGTCACAGCGCCTTGCTGGTGGAGTTGAAACCATCCTGCGATTTGATCGTTAAACAGGTCAACAAGGTCGCAGGTGATGGGACTTGCCGGGAAATCCGGTTGCGGGTGTGATAAAAAATCACAAAATGTGATAAAAAGTAACAAAGTGATTTGAAAAAAACGCTTTTTGTATCTATATTATACAGGTTGCAAGTTGTGTATATAAGAGGCGTTGACTGACAGAGGGCTGAGAAGAGCTTTCAGGTGTTTTGCAACTGCCTCATAAGCAAGGGAGTTTTCCGTATTATGACGGAAAGACGCGAAGCGATACTGAAATATATTGAAGAGAAGGGAGAAGTTTCCATCGGGGAACTGGCATCCCATTTTGCTTCATGGTCTGAAATGACTCTGCGGCGCGACCTGGCGGCTCTCGGACAGATGCACAAGATAATCCTCACCCGGGGAGGGGCAAGGACGATTCCCTCCCGTTACGGTCTGCATGAAGATATTTACAGCGCCCGGGAACAGCTCAACGATGATGCCAAACAGCTTATTGCCGCCAAAGCAGTGAAGCTGGTCGAGCCTGATACGGGAATTTTTATCGACTCCGGGACTACTGCCATGGCGTTTGCCCGCCGTCTGCCTGATTGCCATCTGGCGGTGATCACCGCCGCGCCCAATATCGCATTGGAGATTGCCATGCGTAAACTCAAACCTTCAGTCATCATGCTGGGCGGCACACTCTGCCGGGATGAGATCGCGGTTGCCGATCCGGAGGTGTTGACCCATTTGGAACATCTGAATATCGATACAGCATTCATGGCGGCATCCGGTTACGATGAAAAGGGTGGTTTCACCGTGGGCAGTCAGCTCGGAGCGTTGTTGAAGCGCGCTGTGGTCAAAAGAGCGCGCAAAGTGGTGATGATGCTGGATTCATCCAAAGTCGGCACACTTTTGCCCTTTACCTTTGCCCGGATGGAGGATGTGGATGTGCTGGTGGGTGACGGCAATATTTCTGAAAGTATAGTTGATCAATCGTCAAAAGTTTTATAAAATAGATAATTTCAAAACCTTAAAAAAAGGAGAAAAGGTACAATGGCTGATTTTATTCTGATGCCTCAGATGGGTGTCTCCGAGGAGAGCGCACTGCTCGCGGAGTGGAAGGTCAAAGAAGGTGATGCGATCAAACTTGAACAGCCGCTTTTCGGTTTGGAAACCGGTAAGTCGGCTTTTGAAGAGCTGTCCAAATACGAAGGCACTCTTTTGAAGATCCTCGTTCCCGCCGGTGAAGAAGTTGCCGTGGGCGCTCCGGTCGCCGTGATCGGTAAACCCGGTGAAAGTTACGATGTTCCCGGTGCCGCCGCCGCACCTGCCGCCGCTCCGGCTGAAGCTCCTGCTGCCGCTCCCGCTCCGGCACCTGCCGCCGCACCTGCTGCCGCCGCTTGCGACAATAAAGATGTCAACTTCATTCTGATGCCCCAGATGGGTGTTTCCGAAGAGAGCGCACTGCTTTCTGAGTGGAAGGTCAAAGAGGGCGATGTGATCAAACTTGAACAGCCGCTTTTCGGTCTGGAAACCGGCAAATCCTCCTTTGAGGAACTGGCAAAGTACGAAGGTACGCTTTTGAAGATCCTCGTTCCTGCCGGTGAAGAGGTCGCTGTGGGCGCTCCGGTTGCCGTGATCGGTAAACCCGGTGCATCTTTCTCAGTTCCCGGTGCCGCCGCTCCCGCTGCAGCCGCGCCTGCCGCTGTTGCCGCCG
>JAZUPS010000235.1:0-16917 GCA_045605305.1 Victivallaceae bacterium | reverse complement strand
CAAGCGGTCTTAGGAAGACAAGAGAAGAACACAACTCCTTGGCTCACAGAACGACATGGCTACGATCCGACTTGATCGAGAAACGCAACCGGCGCAAAGCTTATCTCGCCCGCAAGCGTGAGCAGATCAAAGCCCTGATCAAAAAATAATCTTTTTTGATCGTTTACGGCCGGGAGCGGAATTCCCGGGGTGCGGAAAAGAGAGTTTTTCCAATGCATTCCGGAACTTCTGTTTCCGGCTCAAGTTTTTTTACGGGGAGAGATTTTACTATGGAAGAATTTCGTTGCGGTCAGGGATTTGATGTACATAAACTGGTTCCTGGACGGAAACTTATTCTCTGCGGCGTGGAAGTGCCTTGCGAATACGGTTTATTGGGACACAGCGATGCCGATGTCGCTATCCACGCCCTGATGGATGCCCTGCTGGGGGCAGCGGCACTGGGGGATATCGGCATGATATTTCCCGATAACGACCCGGCATATCTGGGGGCGGACAGCATGGAACTGCTGAAAAAGGTTTTGGCATTGCCGGAAATTGCAGCTTTCCGGGTGATGAATTGCGATGTGAGCATTATCGCCCAGAAGCCGAAACTTGCCCCTTTCCGGGAGGAGATGCGGTGCCGGATAGCCGAAGCTGCCGGATGGGAGATCGGCCGGGTGTCAGTTAAATTTACCACGACGGAAAAATTGGGTTTTGCCGGGAGAGGCGAGGGAATTGCCGCTTCGGCAGTGGTGTTATTGGGGAGATAAGTTCAGATGATGAAACACCGGATAAGTGCATCTGAGGCGGAAAAGTTGTATGCCGCAAGGGTGTTTGAAGTTGAATTGCTTGATGAATTGACCGGCAGAATTGCCGTGAGCTGCCGTCAGAGTGCAGGTCGGGTCATGGGCAAGTGGCAGTTGGAAGTTGACGGCAAACGTGACTCATTCGGGCAGTTTCTTTTGAACGGCATGGTTCCGGGAGAGCGGCGGGAGTTTTTGCTGAGCGTGGAAGTGCCGGATCTGCATTATGGTGAAAGAGCGGTGCTGATCATCCGTTTTTACGATGAAAATAATGTGGAACTCGCCGCAGAAAGTTTCCTTTTGCCGCCTCCGGCATATTTTCCGGAAACTCCGGCAAAGGAGCAGTTTTTTACCGGGGTGCGTTTCGATGTCTCACAGGCGATCATTTCCAGCGGCAAATTGTCGGCGGTGATCGATGCCAACGGGATGCGGGAGCTGCTTTACAACGGGGAAAAGAGAAGTTTATCCGGGCCGAGGATCTCGCTTTGGCGCTCACAGATGGTTCCGGAAAAGCTGAAGGAGTTGGAGCTTGACCGTATCCGGATTTCTGCCGACCGCTTCGTTTCCGATGGAAAGTCGGTGGAAAGTCACGCACTGGTTCTGCCGAAGAAAATGGAGATGGACGAACTGGAGTTTACCCAGAAATTTACTCCGCTGGAAGATGGTTCGATACGGTATGACGCGGAATTTGTTGTTCCGGAGTGCTTTGCAGATATTCCCCGCCTCGGGGTGATGCTCCGTCTGCCGGGAGATATGAAAAAGGTGACATTTCTCGGCAAAGGGCCTTTTGAAAACTATGCCGGGGGGAAAGCCGGAATATTTTCCGAGTACACCTTTCCTGCCGGAGAGATGTATCCGGAACTGAAAGAGGCGCTGTCAGCCGGAAACCGCAGCGGTGTGCGCCGGGTGCGGTTGGAATCAGAAGATCAGAGGATGGTGGAAATTTTTGCCGGAAATGAGATGAATATCACGGTACTGCCCTTTTCGGAATACGCCATTGATGATGCGGCAAAAGCTGGTAAAATGCCTGAAAATGAGGGGGATATATATTTGTATATAGATTGCCGCATCGGTGAAAAACAGCCGGTTCGGGCAGGATTCAGCCGGATGTCGCTCTTTTTCCGCGCCCGATAAAGCACGGGATATACAAACACCATTGAAAATTGCTGTTGCGGTGTTATATTATAGGAATAACCGGGGAAATTTCAAAAGTTCTCAAAAACTATTGGAATTTCCCGTTGCGATCTGAAAGAAGGGCGTTTTTATCTTATCAACGGTATCTTTTTAATCTTTTTCTTATTGACTTTTGCAATTATCTCAACCATCAAGGAGGAAAATATGGGGTTCGATTACAAAAAACTGGCAATTCCAGGCTTTGCCAATATTGAGCTGGAAAAACGTAATATCATCAACTATCCCGACGGAGAAACTGTGGAGTGGTACGGTTTTACCCGGCACAATTTTGAGCTCGATGGTCACAAAGCCTTCATCGTCGAACCCCGCTTCGCCTCTCCCGGATTGCCCTGGTCATGGTGTACCCAGTGGGCGGAGGCATTCGTTCCCCGCACCCCCGCACTCAAACTCCTTGAACGCGGTTTTCACCATGTGCATATCGACCTCTTTGAAACCAGAATGAACCCGGAAGGCATCAAAATCGCCAAAAAATTCTACGATTTGCTGCAGTCATTGGGATTTAACTCCAAAGCCGCTTTGATCGGAATGAGTTACGGCGGATTATTCTCTCTCCGCTGGGCGGAAGAGTACCCGGAAACTGTCGGTGCAGTCTATCTGGATGCCCCGGTTACCGATCTGGGTTTCTGCTGTGACCGGGATGCCACCAACGCTCTGGAAAAAATCTTGAGAATCTGGCTCACGAGGCGCAGATCAATGCCGATGCTTACGGCGTTGAAACTCAAGAGCTTCACGCTCATCCTCTTTCACCCAACAACAACTTTCAGAAGATCGCCGCCGCCAAGATCCCCATCCTCTGTCTGCGCAGCGGTCAGGATCTGACCGTCAACCCTGTCACCAACAGCGATACATTTGCTGAACGCGTTACCGCTGCCGGTGGAAATTTTCAGATGGTTGACCGTCCGCTCAATGGTCATCATCCTCATGGTCTGGATGATCCTCAGGCGCTGGCGGAGTTCATTTTGAACTACTATCCGGAAATTTGACCGGGGAATCAATCAAATTTCAGCAGTTCCGGGAGCTTTTCCGGAATCGTCCCCATTCGGAACTCATCCCGCAGAATCCTTTTGAACTCCGCTTCACTGCCGATCCTGCGGGAGTTTTTTTCTTTCCTGCTCCGGCGAACCAGCTGAAAATACGGCGTTTCCGGGGAGGGATTTTCAATGGAGACGTGGCAGGACTCATTCTGATGTACCGCGAAGAACTTCTTACGGAAAACCGACGTCTCATGGGTACTGCAATGGTAGTTCACATACTCAAAATCCCGGGCAAATGCCGGAACTTGCGGGAATGAATAGAACTCTTTCCACTCATCTTGTGCCAGTGTTTCCACCACAGTGCCGAATTTTTCGCTTGCTTGCAGACGGAAACTGCCGTAAGGGCGGTTCTGGATTTTGCCGTATTCAAATGCCAATGGTTCCACCGGGGCAATGGAGGCGACTCCCGCATCGGCGATAAATTTTCCTTCCGGCAAAGTTACCACCATCATCCGGTGACGTGCCGGCGGCACGGGATCGGTGATACCGAAGTGCCACCTGCCGAAATATTCTGTCACTTCAAAGCCGAGCGCCCGCAAAATTCCGGCAAGCAGGCAATTCAACTCAAAACAGTACCCCCCCATCTGCCGGAGTATCAGCCGGTCAAAGACCGCTTCCATGCTCAAATCCGGTTCACCGGAAACCAGAATCGGCAAATTGGTGTAGGGTATTTTATCCAGTTGGGCTTTTTGAAGTTGAAAAAGTTCCGCTTTCCCGGCGCGGCGGCAATTTTCACAGCCGAGAAACTTCAAGGCGGCATCGAGCATTGCTTCAGTCATTGTCTCTGAGCCTTTCCAAAGTCCGGCGGACAGCCGGGGCGCTGCTTTTCTCCTCCTCCACTGTGCGGAAAAGTTCCAGACAGGCGGTGTGATAATCGATCCTGCCCAGTTCGGCGATCAGCCGTATTGCCCGGTCGATCAATTTTTTATTGGAAATCGCCACATAACTCATCCAGTTGCCCGCCACTCTGCCAAGCACTGTCATGATTCCGGTGGAGATGGTGTTCCACTGCAATTTCACTGCCAGATGCTCAAAAATGCACATCCTCGTGGCAGGCAGGTCGATCCCGCCGCCATCCATCACCCGGAAAAAGGCGAATTTTTCCGCCTCTTTTTCCGCAGCGGTTTTCAAATCAGCCGGAATATCATTGTAAACGAAAAGCACTGCCGCGTCTTTTCCGGTGGCATAACGGGTGGGCAGGAACTCATTGCCAACGGGGATCTTCACCAGATTTTCCGTGCTGATTTGCGGCGGATTTTCGACAATCGCTGCCGGAGCATCCATTGCGGCGTAGTCCGCTTTTTTCCACTCCAGACAACGCGGTTCCCGGCTGCCCAGACAGCGGCGCATGACCTCACTTGCCGGATAGAGGGGGTTGCGGACAAACGCCCACGGTTCGGGGAGAGCGGTATCATCGATTTTTTTGAACCCCGGCAGCATGAAAGTGGGACTGCGCTCGGTTGTATCGGTAAACAGATCCAGCATGTAACGGTCGGCAAAGTAGGTCACAAAGCCGTTGCTGCGGTAAATTTCCGCCTCAAACTCAATTTCATCTGCCATTTTTTTGACCATATCATCACTTTCCAATCCGGTAAGCAGGCGGTCAAAGGCGGCGGCGAAATCCATTGCTGTTTCTTCATTATAAAGCTTTCCGGCGGCAACTTCCAGCGCACAGGCGGAAATCAGCTGTTCACTGGTGGTCGCCTGCATCCGGGTGGAACCTGCCAGCGCCATAGGTCCGCAATAGAGGTCAAGCACCGTCACCAGCGGATTATCTATCGCCTCCCGGCTGCGCTCAAGGTGTTCACGCAGAACCGGTGCCGGATTGTTGAAAAGCAAAAACGCTTCTCCCCCGTATGAGGTGAACTCTTTGACTGTTCCCAGAACGGAACTGGTCTCTCCCCCTTCGGTAATGGCGACCAGCAGATCACCTTTTTTCATTCCCAGATCCCGCACCTGACGGGCGCCGAAAACGGCGTGATCTTCAAAGGATTCCACGGATTTGACCAGGGCGTAATCTCCGCCGGTCATGATGCTTTTTACCCTGTCGGCATACTCCGGCGCGTAAGTGCGCCACATCGCTTCCAGCAGAATACTCAATCTGCCGGTAGCACCGCAACCGGAAAAGACCACGGTGTTTCCGCCTCTGATCACCCGGTATATGGCATCGCACAGGCTTTTAAACTCCGGAGAAACCAGAACTTTTTTTGCCATTTCAAGCACGTTCCGGTCAACTTCCTGCAAATTCCGCACTCCTTCGGCAATGGAGCGGGCAAACTTTTTATCCAATTCTCCGGTCAGGGGAGAGGATTGTTCCGTCGGCAGAAAACCCAGATGAAAGGGGGTTTGATTAAATTCAAAATCGGCGGCTTTTTCGATGTAAGACATGATCAAAATTCCGGTGGTTCAACTATTGAACTATACAGCGCAAGCCGATGCCGGAAGGCAGTTTTCTGCCGGTGCTTTCAGGGATGTACATCTCATCGGCTTCGATTTCCGCCCGGTTTCCGGCGACTTCCCGCACCATTCTTTCCAGTACCAGCAGGGAAAATCCGGGGGAGTGACAGCTCAAAACAATGGTAAAAGGGCGATCCTCTTTCCGCAGAGCCAGACAATTTTTCAGCAGTTGGGGCAGGTCGCTTTCGATCTTCCAGAGCTGCCCGGATGAACCTCTGCCGAAGGTGGGCGGATCAAGTGCCACCAGATCGTAACGGCTGTTGCGCCGCAGCTCCCGGTTGACGAACTTATTCACATCGTCGGCGATCCAGCGGATGACATTGGGGATGGAGGGGTTGAGGGCAAGATTTTCCTTTCCCCATTCGATCATTCCTTTGGCGGCATCCAGATGGCACACCTTTGCTCCGCCTGCCGCCATGGAAAGTGAACCCAGACCGGAGTAGGCGAACAAATTGAGGGTATCCATATTCCGGCAGTTTTTGCGGAAATACTCCCAGTTGCGGAATTGTTCGGCGAAAAATCCCAAATGTCCGAAACTGGTCGGCTTTATCTGCATGGTCACTCCGCCCCAGTCGGCGCTCCACACATCGGGAATACGCTCCCGGTGCATCCAGCTGCCGTGGCCGGAACTGTCCCGGATAAACTCCGCATCGGCGCAGTTCCACTCCGACTTCGGCAGAGATGGCTGCCAGAAGGCGTTCAGCGCCGGACGGATGAGCCGGTAGGGACCCACTTGTTCAAGTTTTTTCAAATTTCCGCTGTCCAGCAGAATGTAATCTTTGCTCATAATTGATTTACTCCTGTGCCTGAGCGATGATTTCCCCCCGCCGCACGGTCAGAAGCGGACGGTTGGTGGATTTTTCAAAAACAGCCAGATCGGCGCGCAATCCCGGCAGTAACTGGCCCCGGTCAAAGAGGGAGAAGTGTTCTGCCGGGTTGCGGGTAACAGCTTGGGCGGCTTTGGTTTCCGAGAGGTGTCCGCAGCTCATCAAACTGTGCCAGCCGGAATCCAGCATGGTGGTCGTACCGGCCAGTTTTCCGGCGGAGTTCAGCGAAAAGCCGTTTTTGACAATGATTTCCGACGGTCCGATATGGTAATTGCCGTCAGGCATATCACTTGCCATGGTTCCGTCACTGATACCGATGATTTGCCGGAGTGTTTTACAGCGGCAGGCAAGGTCTACCATACGGGAGTGGACGTGTCTGCCGTCGATGATCAGCTCCACCGTTACCCGGTCGTCGGTCAACACGATCCCCGGGAGACCCACCTGCCGTTGATGGAGGGGGTTCATGCCGTTGAAAAGGTGGGTGCAGTGGTTCGCCCCGGCATCAATGGCGCGGAGGGTCTCTTTTTCTCCGGCAAGGCTGTGGCCCATGGAGGCGATCACGTTGCGGGAAACCAGCAATTCGATCAGTTTGTCGGCATTTTCCAGTTCCGGGGCAAAGGTCATGACCTTGACCAGACCGTTACCGGCATCGATCAGATCGGCGGCGAACTTCAAGTCGATGGTGCGGAGAAAGTTCCGCGGTTGTGCGCCGGACTTTTCCGGATTGAGGAAAGGCCCTTCGATATTGATTCCCACCGCATCCGCCCCCGGCAGGGAAGAGCGCATGGCATCGGAGAGGGTCTGCAGGTTGCTGAGCATTTTTTCCGGAGAATCGGAAACCACCGTCGGGAAAAATCCCGTTGCCCCTTTTCTGCCGAGAATGGCGCTCATTGCCGCCAGATCAGTGGCAGATGCCGCCGCGCGGGAGCAGTCGAAACCGCCGGCACCGTGGATATGGGTGTCGATAAATCCCGGAGTGATGTAGGCATTTTCAAAGTTGAAAAGTTCCAGCTCTTCATTCAGTGAAAATCCGGAAACTCCGCCGACGGCGATGATTTTATCATTTTCACACAATACCCCGCCATTGGGGATGATATGATCCGGCGTGATCAGGTAATCTGCCAGATAAAGGCGGCGAATTCGGTTTTTTCTCATAGTAAATCCTGTATCCAAATTATTTGAGAAATAAGGGGAGGTGATTTCCAATAGTTTCAGAGGACTTTTGAAATTACCTCCTCAGATAATATAATGTCTCTATGCTGTTTTGTCAACCCCGTTCAACGCGGTTTGGTACTCCGGGAAAAACCGATGATACCATCGACTATCCCGTAAGCGATCTTGTCGATATACGCTTTGTCGTTCAACTTCCTCTCTTCGGCGCGGTTGCTGATAAAACCGATCTCCACCAGCACCCCCGGCACATTTATTTCCCGCAGAACCAGAAAACGGGCGCGTTTCACTCCCCGGTCGGCGGCTTTGGTGCGTTTGAGCAGGGATTGATGGATGTTCCACGCCAGAAGCATATTTGCCGGGTCATTCTGATTTCCCGGATAGACGGTTTTGCTGGGTTTGCCGCCGTTGCTTGAGGCGGCTCCGGCGGGAGTGAGGCAGAAGGTTTCCAAGCCGTTGATCGCCCGGTTTTTCGTGGAATTGACGTGGATGGAGACAAAGAGGTCGCACCCGGAACGGCGCTGAAGGGGGGCAATTTGGGTAAGGGGAACTTGAATATCTGAATTTCTGGTGGTGTGTACCTTGAAACCGTAGGCACGGAGTATCTCCACCACCCGTCTGCCGACCCGCAGGGTGATCATTTTCTCTTTGGAAAATGCTCCCAATGCCCCCGGATCAGCTCCGCCGTGACCCATGTCGATCATGATTCTGGAGATTTTTTTCCGCGGCACGGTCGCCGGATAAAGTATCGGGCGCAGAGTTTTGTACCAGTCCATTACCGACAGCCACGGATGGGTAAAATCAAAAGCAACAGTTTCAAGCAGTTCCACTTTTACATTGTTACAGAGCATCTGCCGCTGATTTTTCTGAAAAATACAGTAAAATCCTTTGCGTGATGCGGTGGTGGAATTCTTGGAAAAGGAGCTTTTGAAACCGTTGGCGATCAACACGTCCTGCAGACTGCAAAAGGGTTTTGAGTTGATTTTTTTCTGCCGGGGAGCTGCCGCTGTCACCAAAATGGGCAGCAGCAGGGCAAAGATCAGCGTTAATGCCCGTTGCATCCTCTTACTCAACCTCATCAAGTTTGATCAGCTGAATGGAGTCCTCTGTCGGCGGGTACATGGCGATTGTCCCCGGGCCGATCTCCACCGTCTGGCAGAGTGAACCGTAGACAAATGCTTTGCTTTCACACACCGCCTGTTTCCAGGGCAGATCCAGCGCCAGCATTGCGGTCAATGCCGCTGAAAGGGTACAGCCGGTGCCGTGGGATGCCAGCGGCGGCAGGGTGAGTGCCGGAGCGCGCAGGGTGTAGAGTTTGCCCTCTCTGGCAATGACATCCACCGCGAATTTACCGGCAAGATGTCCGCCTTTGAGCAGAATATTGGATTGAAACTTCTCTGCCAGAAGTGCGGCGGAATCCAGCATCTCTGAGGTGGAGGTGATCTTTTTGCCGGTAAGCAGTTCCGCTTCGGGGACATTGGGGGTGATCCATGCGGCAAGTTTCAGCACCTCATTCATCGCTTCAATGGCATCATCTTTGAGCAGTTTGCTGCCGCTGGTGGAGACCATTACCGGGTCACACACCGCTTTGAGCTGATGTTTTTTGATCATTTGGGCGACTGCGGAAATTATCTCCGCGGAAAAGAGCATTCCGGTTTTGATCATCCGCAGGGGGATTTTTTCCAGAACTGTTTCGATCTGGGTAACGACGGCATCGGCGCTCATGGGGTCGATGCGGCGGACACAGGCAGGATTCTGACTGGTCACTGCGGTAATGGCACAAGTGCCGTAAACTCCGATGGCGTTGAAGGTGCGCAAATCGGCGGCAATTCCTGCTCCGCCGCCGGAATCACTGCCGGCAACGGTCATGGCGGAGGGATAAAATTTGGGTTTGATTCTCTTTGTCATTTGTTTTTATCCGATTGTGAAGCTATCTTATATAATACACAGTCAAAATTTACACTCTGAAAGGGAAAAAAACAAACGGTGAACCGCTTATTGAGCAAAATATTTTCAATATTTTTTCTGTTTGCCCTCTTTTTTATGGCATCAGAACTTTCCGGAGCTGTTCCGGCAGCGCCCGGTTTGACACTTTTCAATGATATTTCCGGAGACGATGCCCGCTATTTGAGAAAGGTCATCCGTCAGCTTGACCGTTACGCCCGGGCGGCGAAGATCGAGCGGCGCAAAGAGAATTATCTCATCATCTGCGGCGAGGGGGACTATTGCGGATTTTACGGCAAAAACCGCCTCTATCTGCCCGGCGATGCCTCCATCTGGCGCTATGATCCTGATTTGCGGCGGAAGGTTTACGGCGCTTTGGCGGCGCACCGTTTCAACTACAATTTTGAAGCCGGTTCTCCCGGTCTTGCCCCCTGGATGGTCAACGGTATCGATGCGGAACTGGCGGCGGCGGAGAGCAGCGGACAATTTCTCACAGCCAACCGGCGTTATCTGCTTTTGTCTGAACTTTCCGGCATTTCCGGCAAACTTCCACAATTTGCCGCCATGACCCGCATCGGCATCGGAAAGAACCGGGGAATGGATGCTGTTTCCGGTGAACAGGCACGGCTGCTGCTCCATATCCTTGCTGCCGATAAAAAAATTGCCGCCGTCTTCGCGGAAAGCTGTGCCGGAGCTGTGCCGGATAACTTCATGCGCCACTACGGCAGCAACCGGAGCGCCGCCGATGAGCGGCTCAATGAATTGGCGCTCAACTTCCTGTGGAACAAATACTCCCCCATGCCCGGAGAGTTGCTCTTGAAGGCGTTGAAGGCGATGGAGACCCGTACCGTGCCGGAACTCAACAAAAAAAATCAGTTTACCGGCAATTACATCTCCTGTTCATGGAAAGAGTTTGCCGCTCTTTTTGACGTGAAACGCCCCGACGGGGAGCAGTTGAAAGATGCCGCTTCACGGGAGTTCCGGAAAATTGCCCGCCGCACCACTGCCCGGGAACAGGCTTTGTGCAACTCCATTGCCGCTGTCATCGGTAAATTCGGCGTGGAAGAGGATGCTTTTGCGGAGTTTGAAAAACTCCTTGATGAGTTGAAAGCCGCTGTCAACCGCCGTATCCAATGCGATATTTTCCTCAAAGATACCATGATGATCCACGGTTCTCTGCCGGATCGTTTCCAGACACTTTTTGAAATGCTGGAATTGTATTCACCGGCATTGGGAGAGGCGGAGGCAAAATTTTTCCACCGTATCCTCAATGATTACCTCAGATAGGAGCTGCAGTTATGGAGTTTGACACCATTGTGATCGGTTCCGGGCCTGCCGGATTGGCGGCGGCTCTTGCCTCCTCTCTGCGCGGCAAGCGGACTTTGGTTCTGGAAAAACTTGAACGCCCCGGTATGAAACTGCTGGCATCCGGCGGTTCCCGCTGCAACGTTTCCAACACTCTTGAGCTGGAGGAGTTTGCCATGCGCTTCGGCAGGTCATGGCGTTTTCTGCTCCCGGCTTTAAGCCGTTTTCACGGTGAAACGCTGCGCTCATTTTTCTCTGAATACGGTGTGCCGCTGGAGTTGACCGACGGATTTCACTACTTTCCCGCCTCCGGAAAGGCGCGGGATATTCTGGAACTTTTTCTCCGGGAGATAACCCGTGCGGGGGGAAAGATCCTTTGCAATCAAAAGGTCACTTCCATTACCCCGGGAACGCCTTTTTCTCTCCGTACTGCCAGCGGGATTTTTACTGCATCATCGGTGATTTGTGCCTGCGGCGGCAGAGGTTATCCGGCATTGGGGGGCAGCGGTGCCGGGTATAAACTGGCAGAGGAACTCGGTCATGAGATAACTCCCCTTTTCCCGGCAATGACCGGGGTGGTCTGCGCTGATGAGAATGTGGGTAAATGCGCCGGTATTTCCCTGCCTGATTGTGCGGCAAAGGTGGTTGCCAAAGGGCGTAACCACCTCTCTGCCCGGGGAGAACTGCTCTTTACCCACCGGGGCTTTTCCGCTTTTGCCATTCTTGATCTTGCCGGCGGCATCGGCAAACTTCTGGAAAAATCCCCCTCCGTCATGCTGATGCTGGATCTGCTCCCGGATCTCAGTGATGAGGAACTTCTGGAAAAGTTTGCTCATTGGCGCACTGTTGCCGGAACCAAACGGGTCTCCTCCTGTCTGGCAGAGTTTTTCCCGAAAAAGCTCGCGCAGCTTCTCCTTAACGGGGATGATCCGGAAATTTCCCGCTGGAAAAAAGATGCCATTGCCGCTTTGCTCAACCGTATCAAGCGGGGACAATGGGAGATTTGCGGCGTGGAAAGCTGGGAAAAAGCTATGGTTACAGAGGGAGGGGTATCGTTGAAAAAAATCGATCCGGAAACTCTCTCAAGCCGCCTCCACCCCGGACTTTTCTTTGCCGGGGAGATGCTGGATGTCACCGGGCCCTGCGGCGGATTCAATATCTCCTGGGCGTTGGCATCGGGAATGCTTGCCGGCAGTTGTGCCGCCTGTCGGGAGCTTTTACCGGCGGGTGCGGATATTTAATTTGCGGATCAATGCCTCGATTTTTGAGAGAACCTTCAACGCCGGACTTCGCGTCACCGTGATCGCTCCTTTGGGGCAGAACTCCTGACAGCAGAAACAGCGTATACAGCCCGGATAATCGAATTTCGGCACCCCATTGACCATCTTCAAGGTTTGCGGCGGACACTTTTTCGCGCACAATCCGCAGGATATGCACTCATCCCGGTTCACCACCGGACGGGAAAGGAGGATGTTGCGCAGGAACTTCCGCAGTTTTACCGGGAAATATACCCCCCATTCCAGAGTTTTTTCCGGCGGTTCCGGCAGCCGCAGAGCGTGGATTTCCGGTACTTCGCCGCAGTTGACCGTTTCCGGGATCAGCTTTCTGGCGGCGGCCTGTTTCAATAACGGGGTGCTTGTCACTCCGAGACGTTCTGCAACCGAGACATCCAGTGCCAGCGCATCACTTGAGGCGCAGAGAAATCCCAGCGGCACCGGGTCGCCGCTGCCCGGACCATTGCCCTCCATGCCGATCACCGCATCCAGCAGGGTGATTTGCGGTTTTACCAGCAAGTAGAGATCCAGCAGCATATCGGCAAAGTCATCAAAGTTTCTGCCCACCGCCAGATGCCACGCCAGTCTTTCACTTCCCCGTACCAGACCGAAAAGGTTTTTCACCCCGCAGGTCAGCACCATCATCGCATGGGTTTTGGCTTTGGCAAGGTCAATTACCAGATCGGCATCTTTGAACTCCACGGCGGCTTCCAGCTGATGATAACGGCAATTTTCCGGCATCCGGATCTTCTCATACGCCGCACAATTCTGCACCGTTACGCCGAGAGCTTCCAGTTCCGGCAAAATGCCCATCTGACGGATGATCGCATCGGCAGTGCGGACGGCGGGATTTTCAATGATCGAAATTTTTGCCGCCTTTTCCGCCGTCAGATAACGGCAGAGTGCCGCGATCAACTGCGGATGGATTGCCGCCGGGTCGCCATCTTTGCGGTACTCCAGCAGATTCGGCTTGATCATGACCTTTTTCCCGGCAATGCCGCCGATTTCCGACGTTACAGGAGAAAGTATCTTCTTCAGCGCCTCATCCAGTTTTTCCGGCGTGTAATCCGGGCAGCGGCTGTAATGTATTTCAGTCATGATTTCAAATTCCGGTACGGGCTGTTGCCAAATCTGTTGACAACAGCCCGTAATTCAGTACAGGATAAAATTTTCAGAATCCCGGCAGGTCAATGCCGATAGATCCGCCGATAGCTTTCATCTGCTCCTGCATCGCCGTGCGGGCAGAGGAAAAGGCGCTGTTGAGCGCATCGGTAAGGGATTTTTCCAGAAACGCCGGATCATCGAGCATTTCCGGTGAAATGGTGATGTTGCGCACCGTGAAATCTCCGCCGACGACCACGCTCACACCGCCATTGGCGGTGGAGCAGGTGAACTCCATTTTCGGCAGCTCCTCTTTGAGTTTAGCCGCACTTGCCTGAAGTTCTTTGGCATGAGACATAAGTTTCATCAAATCTCCGAAACCAGCCATGATTCAGCGACCTCCCTCTTTGGCAGCCTTGCGTTTCATCCGCCAGTTGACGAAAGGTCCGGTCAGGCAGACAGAGGAGAAGGTACCGAGGATGATACCCCACATCATCACAAAGACGAAGTCGTTGATCTCCGGCCCGCCGAAGAGCCACATGATAAATACCACGATAAAGGTGGTCAAACTGGTGATCAATGTACGGCTCAAGGTCTGGTTGATCGAGAGGTTTACCAGATCCGCAAAAGGAACACCTTTCCGGTTCTGCAGATTTTCCCGCAGACGGTCAAAGATGACCACGGTATCGTTGATGGAGTAACCGATCACAGTCAGGAACGCCGCCACGGTGGTCAAGCCGATGGTTCTGCCGGTCAGCAGATAGATCGCCAGTACCACCATCACGTCATGAAGCAGTGCCAGTACGCTGGCAATCGCGTATGCCAGTTCGTAACGGAATACGATGTACGCACCGATACCGATCAATGCCAGCACGATAGCGGTGATGGCGGCTTTGGTGAATTCTCTGCCGATCAGACCGTCAAGCTGCTGGATATTGGAACCTTCCAGCATGATGCCGCATTCGGGATAGCTTTTCTGCAGCAATTCGGCAACTTTGATTTTGGTCACTTCCGCAGAATCTTTGGAGCCGCGCAGACGGATTTCAAGAAATTCGCCATTGCCCTCTTTGGCGGCAATATCGGTCTTGTAGGTAAGCGAAGGTTCATCGTAACCGGCTGCCCGGAGCGTTTTTGCCATGACAGAGGTGTCGCCGCGTTTCTCAAACTTGTAGGTGATCGCCGAACCGCCGGTAAAGTCGATACCCAGCACGCCTTTACCCCGGACTGCGAAAATCCCGATGAGCAAAAGCACCATCACTGCGGAGAACATCAGCGAATAACGCCAGATTTTAACAAAGTTGAAGCGGAATTCCTTGACGATCTGCATCATCTTCAGATTTTTGATCTCCACGAAGCGGAAGAGCCAGTCGTAGACCAGACGGGTGACGAAGACCGCCGAGAAAAGGGTGCTGAGAATACCGATGCAGAGGGTCATGGCGAAGCCTTTGATGGCACCGGTTCCCACGTACATCAGAATAAAGGAGGTGATCAAAGTGGTGATGTTGGAGTCGACCACCGCAGTCAACGCCCGGTTGTAACCGAAATCCACCGCGTGACGGACGGATTTGCCGGTTTTCAACTCTTCCCGGATACGTTCAAAGATCAGCACGTTGGCGTCAACTGCCATACCGATGGTCAATACGATACCGGCGATACCCGGCAGGGTCAGGGTGCAGTCAAATGCCGCCATAGCTCCGAGGATCAGCAGAATATTCAGCACCAGTGCCAGCACTGAGATGAGACCGCTGCTGCGATAGTAGATGACCATGAAAACTGCCACCAGCGCCAGCGCGATAGCGCCGACATAGATACCGTTTTGCACACTGGCACGACCGAGGGTCGGGTCGGTGTCGAAAACCGCCTGCACGTTGATGTTGAAGGGGAAACTGCCGGACATGAGGGCGTCGGCAATGCTCTTTGCCTCATCTTCGGTGAAACTGCCGGAAATACTGGCACTTCCTCCGGCAATGGGTTCATTGATCGCCGGAGCGCAGTACAAGTTGCCGTCGAGGATGATCGCCAGCTGTCTGCCCACGTTGTTTTCCGTGACCCGTTTGAAGTCTTTGGCACCTTCGCTGTTGAATTGGAGCATGATCCGCAGCTGTCCGGTCATTTCATCCCGGTGCGCCCGCGCCATGGTGATATTGCTGCCATCCATTTCCGCCTGTTTGCGAACCAGATAACTGTGGATGACCGGTTTGCCCTTTTCCATTTCGGTGTATTCCAGATACGCCATGCCTTCGGGGATCTTGGCATCTTTGCCTTTGTAGATACTGCGCTGGTCGGCGGGGATGTTCGCTTCCACCAGACGGAACTCAAGTTTGGCACTCATCTGGATGATGTCGCGGAGTTTGACCTTCTCATCTTTGGAGACGATCGGGGCGCGCAGTACGATACTGTCTTTGCCGGCGGGGGCGATTTCCGCCTCATAAATGCTCTGACCTTCCAGACGTTTGCGGAGAGTTTCCACCGCCACGTCCCGGTAACGGTTGAAGTCCTCTTCCATGCTCTTTCTGATGTTTTCATCTTTTATGTTGGCATCAGCGATCAATTCCAGATAGAACTCCACACCACCGGCGAGGTCAAGTCCCAGACGGATGGAGCTTGCCGCCTCTTTGCGGATCAGGCTTATCACGTCGCGGTTGTTGTAAAGGTCTCTGCCTTCAACTCTTTCCGCCAGATTCACGCCTTTTTCATCGGCGGCGGCAAGCAGGGCCTGAGACTGGAAAATATCCGGATTTGCCGCTTCTTTTGCCTTGGCATCATCGATCAGTGCAAGGGCGACGGCATCTTTCGGGTCTTTAAGCAGATCTTTAAAGACATCGTAGTAATCTTTCTCTGCCAGCGGGTACATCGCCGCCGCAAAAACGGCAACGATCAGCACCGTCAGCAAAGTACGCAAAGTCAACGGTTTTTTTTCCATAATTACTTGGTTTCCTCTTTCTTTTCCTCTTCCACGCGGGCGATACCCTCTTTCACCACCAGCACCCGGACATTTTCAGCGATCTCAACCACAAAGTCATTCTCTTTGACTTCGACGATTTTGCCGTAAACGCCGCTGTTCAGCAGGACTTTGGAACCTTTGACGATCTTGTTCATCATCTCCTGACGCTGTTTCTGCTGTTTTTTATTGGCGCGGTTGAAAAAGAAGATCATGACCACGATCAGGAGGATCGGCACGATCATGCCTTTCCAGGAACTCTGCTGGGCAGGTTTCTTGGCAGGGGCAGCTGCCGGAGCATTGGCTGCCGGAGCCGCGGCAGGAGCCGTCTGGACGGTTTGCGCCGGAGCTGCTTCAACTTTGGCATCCGCAGCGGCGGCGGTGTAAAATACTCCGCAGAGCAAGAGTGAGAGGAACAGATTTTTCATTTTGATTTTCTCCTTGTTTATCAGCTTATTTCAAAACTTTCAAATTTTTTGGTTGAACTTACTTTGCCTGCGGCACACCGAGCAGAGAGAGGTGCTTGTCAAAGTGCGCCTCAATGCGCTGATCGTAATCCGCTTCAAACTTGTGCATGGCTTTGAAGAAACGCTCCCGGAGATTTCCGGTGAGGATCGGGCCGTAGTTGATATGGAGCAGCTGACGGGCTTCTGGCATGGTCATCAAAGCGGGCAATTCGGCATCGCTCAGAGTCGAAAGTGCCGGAATTTTGTTGAAGTCAGCGGTAATATGGTAAAGTTTGAGCATTTCCGTCACATTATCCAGCGCGCACTGGTGCATATCGCGGTAGAGCTGAGGATCTTTGTATGCGATGACCGTGACCGCTTCCAGCCAGCTGGTTCCGGCGGATTTCAAATGGAGATAGTGACAAGTCGGTCGTAGCCATGA
>JAZUPS010000234.1:0-2093 GCA_045605305.1 Victivallaceae bacterium | reverse complement strand
GAAAGGAGCCTTGCAAATGAAAATCCAAATTCTGGGAAGCGGATGCAGCAAATGTCAAAAACTTTTTGCCAATGCAGAAATGGCAGTAAAACAACACCACATCGAGTGTGATCTGGAAAAAATCACCGACATTGAAAAAATCGTGGCTATGGGGATAATGGTCACTCCTGCATTGGTCATTGACGGAAAAGTCGCCAGTTCCGGAAAGGTTTTGTCCGTTGAGGAAATTTCAAAGCTGCTGAACAAGGGAAATCAGGATTGCGCCTGTAATCAGACAACCCGGAGTGCTTGTTGCTGTTCCGGTAAAAAGACGAAAAATCGACTTAAAAAAATCATAACCATTCTTCTGTTGATCTTTGTTATTGGGAGTGTTCTTTATGTGATAGACCGGGAAACGAAAACGGCAGCTCCGGCAACTGTCCCGGAAAGTGTTTCGTCAAATGAGTTGAAAGTCTATTACTTTCACGGTACAAAGCGGTGTATGACCTGCAACACCATTGAACAACTTGCCAGAGAAACTGCGGAAAAATATAAAAATGTCAAGTTCATTTCCGTAAACGTTGAAGAACCGCAAAACGAACACTTTGTACGGGATTTTCAGCTGGTCAGTCGCAGCGTGGTAATGGAACGGAATGGCAAAATTGAAAAGTTCGACCGGGTTTGGGAGTTGGTCAGGAGTCCGGAAGATTTCAAAAAATATCTTGACGATGGCATAGAGAGGTTGTCGAAATGATCGCAGCAGTAACAGGTGCGTTTTATCTGGGGCTTCTCTGTTCCATATCCCCATGGCCATTGGCAACAAATATTGCTGCCGTGGGATTTATCGGACGAAAAAGCGGTCATAAAAAAGCGGTAATAATTACAGGCGTGTATTATGTGGCGGGGAGAATTTTGACATTTATTCTGTTGGGACTTCTATTGACAACGGTTATCAATTCCGTACCTCAAACATCCCATATATTGCAAAAATATATGAATATAGCATTGGGACCATTGCTGATTATGGTCGGTATGATCTTGCTTGAAATGATAAAACTGCCATTGAACAGTAAACTTGATTTAAGATGCAACATAGAAAAAGTTGCTGCAAAAGCGGGATATTGGGGAGCTTTTTTGATGGGAGTTATCTTTGCATTGAGTTTCTGCCCGACATCTGCGGCTTTGTTTTTCGGAGCATTGCTGCCGTTGGCGATAAAAAACGATTTGACTTTGATCCTTCCGGGAATATTCGGTGTTGCAAGCGGACTGCCTGTAATAATTTTTGCCTTTATCCTTGCCGGAAGCATTGGAGTCGTGGGCAGGATTTATAACAGAATTACCCGGATAGAACAATATCTGCACAACCTGACAGGACTGTTATTTCTTGCACTTGGAGTATATTTTACGATAACCCAAACATTAAAAATTTAAACGCAAAAAGGCGGCATGATAATTCCTACCGCCAATTTGTGATGGTGTTATCTGCACTTATGTTTGCTGCGGTTAAACCAGGTTAGGCGTTCGCCGCATTGACTGCAAGTGTATTTTTCTGTCTGACAACGCAGATATTGCTCAATGCCGTGATTTTTTATGTATTGTAAATCCGGAATTACATCAGCGTGATTGCAAATGCCGTCGATAATTGGTCCCCGACTGAATTCTTTTAATCTTTCGCAAGGAAATTCCGGACATTCGCTGCAACGGGTGATTTGATGTTCTGCCGCACATTTCCGAAAACCGTTTTTGCACACCTTGCAGACATCCCGGACAAAATCAGACAAACAACCGTGGCACTCATCTGGAAATGCCGGACAAGCACCACAGTAAAGACCGCAAACAGATACACATTTTTCGTCCGGTTTCATCTTTATCACCTCGGTATAATATACCTCTGAACCCCATTTTTTCAAATGACAGAAACAAAAAAGGCGGCAGGATTTCTCCTGCCGCCGAGGTTCGGTTGGATACCGTTCCGGGAAACCGAAAAGCCTCCGTTGTTCGTTCCAGTCTTCCGGGATGTGAAACCTGTCTTCATTATGTCGTGCCGGAAATGTGCTCCCGGTATAAGACCTATCGTTTCTTATTTCAGCCAAAGTTTGGCTATGGCGTCGGAG
>JAZUPS010000233.1:0-12062 GCA_045605305.1 Victivallaceae bacterium | reverse complement strand
GCAGTATTCAGTGTGCCGCCGACGATCTGCTTGACTTTGCCGTCATGCAGATCGATACAGGGGCGGAAAAGGGCTTTTTCACTCATAGTCAAAACGCATCCTCTGCTTCACTTATAACCTCCGGAACTGCCCCGAGATTGGCGGCAATAAGCGACTCTGCCAACTCCGGTATCCGGCACCTGACGGCAAAAACGCCATCCTTGCGCGCCATGGCGCCATTTGCCCAGATGTAATCATCAAAAATTTCCCCCAGCATACCGTGGGCAACCTTTTTCCCGGGACGGGAAATATGCGCTCCATCCTCGCAAACCGCCTTTGAAACCGACTCCAAAAGCGCCGCTTTGCCGGTGGTTTTGCGGATAAATTCCCGGAACTTCCGGTGATTGGCAGGGGCGGCAAAACATCCGCAGCTCTCCCATACCGCATCGGGAACAAAGCTCTTTTCCCCGCTTTTGCCCACCGCAAAGAGCGCCTTGAACCGCCAGGGACGCTTTTCACCGGTCACCTCTTCGGGAATGGTCAAAACGTGGCGCACCCAGCGAACCTTATCCTCTTCGATGATCACGGTGTGCCGGGCAGAAGCTCCGGGATAAGCTGCGGCGCAGTTGTGCCGCCAGAAGTCGTCACCGCAGTAAAACTCCGCATCCACACCGTCAACTCCGCAAACTTTGACCGTCAGAGGCAGAGTTCCGCCGTCATAAATGACTCCGGGAGTTCCGGGAAAAGTACGGGGGGCATCTTCGCCCATAAGCAAAAGTTTCACCTCTTTTGCCGGAAAGGTGAAAACCACCTCTTCCAGCGAAAGATCGGTGATTTTACCGCCGTTATCGGCATTGATGTCATCGGTCAGCTCCCCGATATTGCCGGAAAACTTCCAATGGCGGCGCACCCGGTATTCGTGACCGAAGGGGATGACATTTTCGCTGTCGGCTTCTGCCAGCAGACCGTCATTGGCAAGGTGACGGCGCAGTTTTTCCGCCAGTCCCATGCTCTCATTGAAGTTTCCGGTGCAAATGCGCCCGATGCTCAAACGTTTCTCCCCGCCGTAAAAAACTGCGGCACTTTCAACTCCGTCGGGATAGACCTCAAAAGCGGATGAAGGGGTGATAAATTTTACCAGAGATGCTATTTTCATAAATTTTCTTCCTCACATTTTCCGGGAACATTTTCCCGGAAAAATCGTTCATAAATAACCTTCCAGCGCAGAGAAACTCCGGACTTTTTCTCTGCATAAGAGTCAACATCTTCCAATTCAAGGCGGGAAATCTCCTCCATTTCATCCGGATATATGCGGAAAAGCACCGCTTCACATTGGTTTATCCCGGCAGATTTCAGAACCTTCCGCGCCCGGTTGACCAGACTCCGGGAACGGTGGTTGCGCCACAGAAGGAAAAGGGGGTAAACCACCGCCAATATCCAGAATATCCACGTCGGGAACCACCACAGCCACAGCGCCCGCACCACCTCCACAATGGGCAGCAGCATCACCGGCAGCAGAAAAAAGAGCGCATCTTTGTCGGAAATGAAACAGTTCCCCATGTAACGGCGCAGCGGCGACGGAGAGGTCTGATACGCGAAATACTCCTCCAGAGACGGTTCACTCATCACATGGCGCACCGAGTGGCACAGCTCATGCGCCAGCAGCTCCTCCCGGCGGTAATTGAGAAAACGGCGGTGCTTGCGAAAGGCGTTGCGCAGAAGAAATACCGCGAAATTCTGCTCCGGGTCGCCGATAAGACACCCGCCCCAGAGCAATCCCACCTGTCTGGTCAGATAAAATCCCGGCACATGAGTGACGGAAAAACCGTAAAGATCAGCGGTGATACCTGCCGCTTCGCCGGATAACTCCGGGGAGATGCGGTCTGCGGCAGAAACTTCAAACTGGTCGAAAACCATCACCTTTTCACCGGATGCAAGCTGATTTTCAAAATCGGCATAAACTTTTTCCGTATCTTCTATACGCTGCAGAAAATCCTCCCTATTCTCGCCTTCGGTGACGAGAAATCCGGCGGCATCCAGCGCAATAAGACGGTCAAGTTCTTCAGAGGTCACTTTTTCGCTCCCGGATTATTTTTATTGCCGCGGTTTTTGTCGGCAGGACGGTTGTTTTTGCCGTTTTTCTCCTGTCCGGCATGATTGTTGTGACGTTCAGGAGCGCAGACGGTGATCTCTGAAACGGGAAAGACCGACACGTTGCCGTTTTCAAAGGTGACACTGACTTTGGAAGTGAGCAGATTCCGGTCGGTGATCCTCCCCTTTCCGGCGGGAGTTTCGCAAAATTCACCCTTCCGGGGCATACCTTTTTCCAGTTCCAGATAGCCTTCATGCTCATACTTGAGACAGCACTTCAATCTGCCGCAAACTCCGGAGATCGTGCCGGGAGTAAGGAGCAGATCCTGCTCTTTTGCCATTTTCACGTTGATGGAGCTGAACTCTTTCAGAAAGCGGCAGCAGCACAAAACCTGTCCGCATACTGCGATACCGCCGTAAATGCCGGTCTCATCGCGCACACCGATCTGGCGCAATTCGATGCGGACACTCAAAGCATGGGAAAGTTCCTTGACCAGTTCCCGGAAATCCACTCTGCCGTCGGCGCAGAATTGAACGGTCAGAAGTTTGCGGTCGAGGGAGTAATGGGCATTGACCGGGTTCATTTCCAGAGCCAGTTTCTCTATCCACTCCCGCACGACAGCCATATCACTTTTGGCTTTCACCCGGTTTTCCGCCGCTTCGGCAAGCTCCGGCTCACCGGCACGGCGCACGATCTGCGGCAGATCTTCGATGCGGGAGGTCATACTCGGAGCAGGCAGACTTGCCCCCACGGTACCGAGGTCTTCGTAAAAATCCCGCTTGAATACACAAATATCGCCCCGTTTGAGGGACAGCTCTTCTGCGCCGCGAACCTCAAAGGAAGCCCCGTTTTCCAATTTTATTATCCAGACTTTTTCCATATAAGCGATCCATTGGGTTATAATAAAGGTAATTTCAGAAGTTTTGAAATCGCCTCTATACTCTTTGACATAAGGACAATATAGCAGTAGAACGCCATTTTTACAAGAGCCTGTTTCAAAAGTCGGTCAAAAAGAAATTGAAAAATCAGTATTGATGAGGTCAGAGCGGCATTTTGAGCAAGTATCATTCATAGAATTTTGATATACTGCCCCCCGCGTAAGACGCCCCACCCGGAAGCGCTCCTTCCCCGGGAAATCTGCCCGGTATGCTTTACTGTTTCGGCTCTGTACCCGGTATGGGTGATAAAAAAAATAAAAAACAATCTGCCGCAGGCGGTCAAGCCGGTGCAAACTGCACCGAAACCTCCTGCTGTAAGCTAAATCAGGCAATTTACTTGCATGACACTTGGCGGAAGGCAGTTTTTCGCAAAGATCGCGCATCAGCCGATATTGGGAAGAGCGCGACTTTTTTACAGACAGAGTTCAAGCAGAGAACTCTGCTTTGTCCGGAGCAGCAATGCCAATGAAACCGGCGCATTTGTCCAACCGGAATAGATACTGGATGAACCCCCTTCATACCGGTTGCCGCCACCCCAGCTGCCGCTTGCCATGTCATACATGCCCCGCCAGCACCCTTTATAGTACCGGGAGGGACTTTTATCCTGAATTTTCACCGCCAGATCAAGCTGTTTATCCAGCAATCCGGCAGCTTCTTTATCTTCCGGTTCGGCACAGCAGTACATCTGCAATCCAAGCATACTCCAATTCAACGTATAGATCAAATCGGCAAGCGACTTACCAGATGGCGCTTCGTAGTGGCTGGAAGGGAGTGTCCCATTTTCCGGATCAGCGGCATTGACCAGGAGATCCCGGGCGAGTAACGCGACCTCTTTGGCCGTTTTATCCCCGTAGGCTTTTGCCGCCGCCGCTGCCCCCATCAGCGCGTAAGCATATTCACTGGTGGAAAGTTCCGGCAGATATTTTTTCAACTCCTTCAAATATGTCCGGATCGCGGGCAGATACTTCTTTTTGCCGCAGGCGGCATGGACACAGCTCAAAGCGAAAATGGTCAATCCTCCCCAATGGGGCAGACGGATATTGCCGATAAAGAGCTTTTCCGGATCGAGCTGTTCACCTTTTTCATCCGGTTCGATGGCAATGGTTCTTTTCAGCGCCTCATGGAGGGGATCGGCAAGTTTTTCCGCCCAGAATCCTGCCCGGTAACGCTTATCCAGCTCAGGGAACTTCGCGGCGATAATGGATTCAATGATGATGCACCAGCTGTTATCATCGAACCAGTGTCCCCCATCGGAGCAGATGATATGCGACCAGCGCCATGCGCCGGGGAGCTTGTGTTTTTCAGAACGCTTCATGCCGCTGCGGAAATAGAGGTAATCCAAAAGCTCCACCCCGGTCTGAAACCGCTTTTCATCCCCCGCGATCTGACCGTAAAGCAGAAACAGCAGTGCCGTTTCAAAGTTGCAGTCCGGACGGCGGGACTCCACCGCGAAACATCCGTCAAGCATCGTGCGGCTGGTAAAGTGAGTGAGTATCTCCTCTCTCACGCTCTCTTCAATATCCAACGTCACCAGACGTTCTGCCACGCCCCAGAAACCATCTGCCGGGCGCATGATGCCGGAATTTTCAAACCACCGGATATTCTTTGCGGCGGCGGAAATATATTTTTTCATAACCTCAATTTTCCTTCCATTTGAATGCTGCGATCTTCATCGCCGGTATTTTCAATGACAGGTTTTTACCTGCCGGGTAAACTTTTCCGCTGTTCAAATCCTGCGCCGGAGCAGGGAAAGTTATACGGACTCTCGAAGATACTTTTTCCTCATTGAGAATAAAGGTATAAAAATCTTTTCCCACTTGCCGGGTAACGACCATCTCATCCATACCGTTATGAAGCAGATTGACCGGTTTTACATCTTTTCCGGCAATGATCGCCTCTTCGCATTGGGAAGCGATGCGGGTCACGGCGGCGATCTCCTGCAGTTCCCGGAAACCTGTTCCCTGCTCATACCAGCAGAGAACTCCGCCCCGGCTATCCAGCATCCGGCGCAATATCTGCGACCGGTAATAAGTGGAACTGCCGGAGTTGGTCAGAAGTCCGAAAACCGTTTTTGACGGCGCAGTAAGCTCCCGGGTCTTGCGGATGATTTCCGCATTTCTGCCGTAACCGCAGTAGACCTCATCGGCGGCGTTGCGGATATACTTCCAATCCAATCCGTAAGTTCCGGCGCAATCGTCAGTGGCATAATCGCTGTACATCACCAGTTTGTAACCATTGGCATTGCAGGCTCTCCGTACCACTGCCACCGCCCTGCCAAGCTCCCGGGTGCGGAAATCTATCCATTGAGAGGGGTACTTTTTCTGAATAACTTCCGGAGTAAGTTCATCTTCAGCAATATTGTAATCTTTTTTGAACTTTGCCAGAGAAATTTCCGAATAATCCGAATAAAGTCCGTTAAACGGAGAATGTTCAAAATCCCAGAAAAGTTTCTTCAACGAGGGATATTTCTTCTTCAGCGTACCGAAAATCGCTTTCAGATCATCAAAAATCACCTCTTCCATATCTGCCAGCGCAGTCAAACTGACCTCTCCCCGCGGTCTGCCGGAGCGGGTGCGCGCCTTCAACTGCGGATATTTGTCAAAAAGCACCTTAAATGAGGGAGCAGAGCGGTAGTAACCGTGATCTTCCAGTTCCAGAAAGAACATCATGGTAAAATCATCCACCTTGCGCTCCGTTTCCAGAAAAAGTTCATTGACTCCGGCACTTTTATAAGTGTCAAAGATCGCCTTTTCCAGTTGGTGATCCAGATTTCCCTGCATCTGGGCGTAGAGGGAAACGGTCAACTTTTTCAGCTGGATACCGTCAAGTTTTTTCACCACCTCCACCGGCAAAATCTTCGGCTCTTCAGCAAGAGCGGGTTTTCCGGCAGCGGCAAAGAGCTGGATCTCGCCCTTGAATCCGGCAGTTTTGCTCCGTAAAATAAGGTGACACCGCTCCCGCATAGAGTGGAAATGCTTGGTCATATTCGCTACTTTTTCCAGTTTTTCCGTGCGGATAATGGTGATAAGCTGATATTTTTTTCCGTTGATCGTGCGTTCCTCCCTGCCGGTGATCCGGTACATATTCCGTTCTTCCGGCCACGCAAGCGGCGGGAAACCTTCCGGATAACGGACGCGGGAAACCGCATCCAAAACCTCTATTTCCTGCGGCACAAGCAGTTTGAACTCAATATTTTCCAGCGGGAATATCCCCCACTCCACCGGATTTATCTCAAAATCGTAAGCATCCCCTGCACTCAGAAGCAAGGTGCGTTTTTCAACTCCCCACGGATTGAAAAGCCGGGGTGTGGAGGTGAAGATCTTGCGGAATTTATAGGGCGGTTTGCTCCCTGCCGGAGCGGTCAGGATTTTTTTATTCCCCTGCGAAACAAACTTTTCCGCTCCGTCAAAAGTTCCCGGATAATCACCTCCCCCATACCCTTTGTGACGGATGGTAAGAACCACCTGCGGTTTGCCGGAAGTGATTTCCAGCAGATTCTGTTTGCGGGCAAGAGACAAAACTGCCCCGGAAGAAACTCTTTCACCATTGAATGAGATCTCCACTGCCTTTTCTTCACAGCTTACCGAAAACAAACTCTCCGGAGAGTTGACCATGTATTCCGGGTAACTCCACTTTGCCTTTCCGCAATTCACCTCAAGCGTGAAACGGTTTTCACCGTTTTTACTGCCGGGAATGACCACTTTCACCGGCTTCCCGTCTGCGGCAGTGAACTGCACCCGGCGGGATTGACCATTGGCATGGATCAGGTATTCTCCGGATGCCGCGCCGTTGAAAAGCAGTTCCACCGTTTGGGTATTGGCATTTGCCAATTCACCGAGCCGGGGGAGAGAAAGTGACTTTCCTCCACGGAAAAGTTTCCAGAAATCCTGATGTGACCAGAGGTTGTAGGAACTTTCCGGCAGCATGGTGCTGGTCTCTTTCAACCGTTTTTCAAAACGGACGAAGTTGATGCTCCATTTACCGTTGAGCAACTCCAGCGGCAGCTTCATTTCAGCGCTGAAAAAACCCCGCTCCTTGCGGCAGACCACCCGGGGCATGTCGCGGTGAAAACGTTTGGGAATACGAATAAAGGTCGCGCCATTGGCGTTGAAGCCGAAGTAGAAACGCTCCCCTGATTCCGACAGCGCACGCAATTCAAAGCTGTCATCATTCCACACCGGCTGATTTTCCCCGGTAAGTTTATCCAGAAACTCCTTGCGCATATTGCTTGCCGGATGCAGAGCATAGGATTTTAACAGCGCTGCGGCATAGAGATTTTTGCCGTCATGGAGCAGGGATACGGAACTTTTTTCCTGCGGTGATGAAGCGGTGCCGCTCAGGAAAAAGTTATCCATTTTCAACGCTCCGGAATAAACCGCATCCTGACATGCTCCGTCAAAGAGCGGAGTATCCCCCTGCGGCACAGTCAAAACGGGACCAGCCGCAAGAAAAAAAGCAAAAAATACCGTACAAACAGAAAAAATTCTTTTCATTGTCACTACCCAGTTTCACCCTGTCAGCGGCGCATCATCCACGGCCATCTGGCAGTCCAGCTGACTGGCGGAGCTTTGGCGATTTCACTTGCATTGCCGTCTTCAACGTGTCCGTCGATAAAGACCATGTTGGCATTTTTATTGTGGCGGAAAATGAATCCGTAATTGGCATAAGAAGCATCTTCATCGCCACGGTACTGAATGGTATACTGATACGCATCACCGAATACATAGATCTGAGAAGGCGCCGGAGCTTTGCTGATGATGTAGTGAAGTTTTTTGGAGGTGTTGCCGCCGCCCCAGGCATCGGTATTATTCACCGCCTGATACATGTAGTAGTTGATACCGTAGTCCATTGCCCAGAACTTATCCTCCATCGCTGTCGGACAGCTCAGGTTTCCGGCAAGATGTTTATTTTTCAGGTAATCGGTTTTGGCGGCGTAACTGGCTTTGAAATCTTTACCCACTGAAAGATAACTTTTGATATACTCTATGCAAACCTGATCCCAGCGATCTTTTTCAGTGCTGTCAAGTGTGAAAGGAACAAATATGCCGTCATGATCATCCGCATAAGCATGAACCATGATACCGATCTGTTTGAGGTTGTTGACACAACTGGCACTTCTGCCCCGCTCCCGGGCGCTGTTCAACGCCGGAAGCAGAATTGAAGCGAGAATGGCGATGATGGCAATAACGACCAGCAATTCGATGAGGGTAAAGGTGAAGCGGATTCTTTTCATTTTGTTTCTCCTGTATTTATTTTACTCTGCAAAAGCCTCAAAATCATCCACATAAACCGAACCGGAAAAGAAGTTGTTTCCGTATTTCCAACCGAGAACGAACACCTCCACCCAACGGATATTGGTATATTTGCTCAAATCGAGAGTTGTTCCGGCTTTGAACCATTTTTCTTTGGGGTCAGAACCTTTCCGGGGACGTCCGGCGGGCCAGAACTGTTTGCCGTCGGCAGAAACGATAAAGTAAATGGGTATGAGGTGACCTTTCAGGTCAGCGGCATTGTAGAAACAGGCGCTGACTTCCAAGTTCTTTTTTCCCTGAAGTTTGCTGCCGGGAATGATCTGGCGCAAGCCGAAGTAATTTTTCCCGTCACCGGTGATCTTCATGCTGTATTTGCCGGAAAATGCCTTTTCCTGCGTCCGGATGGCGGGGAGATAGGCGGCACTGTCCCACTTGGCAGCCCGCAGCTCATCTTTGCCGGGAGTTTCAAATGAACCGTTGACCAGCAGATTTTCCGCTTCGACGGTTTCGACCATGACCTCTTCCTCCCCGGCATGAAGCACAACGCCGAGGGAAAAAAGCATACAGCACATCAGTAACTTTCTCATAAAAAACCCTTTCCTTTTTTTGTTTGGATCATATCCTGCAGCACATTGAATCCCGCCGGATGAACTCCGGCTGGATCATCACCGTGGAATTGCCGGAGTCACCGGCAATGATCTTTTTCAATTCGTCCAAAATCAGATCGGCATTGAAATTGATGGTACTCAATCCCGGAGTTACCCACATACGGCTGACATCGGTATTGAAACAGCCGCAAATGGAATACTCTTTCACCTTTTTGCGGAATTCAGGCAGTGCCATAAGCTGATTGACCTTCAAGGCACAGTAGTCGTGAAAAGCGAAAAAGGCATCCGGCTTGAAAGATTTCAAAAGTTCTTCCAGTGAACTTTCCAGAGAATCCGGTTTGATGATCAAATTCCGCAGCTCCGCCCCCGCACCGGCAAGAACCTCACTCAATCCGGCACGCATCTGCCAGTGGTATGTCACCTCGGGGCCATAGGGAGGATATTTGCGGCGCACGGCGGAATCCGGGGCGATATAGACCACGTTGCGCCGTTTTTCCGCCAGCAGAGCCTGCGCGGCACACCTTCCGGCTTCCCGGTAATCGTAGAGGATCTTTGAGGCATTGATCAATTCATAGTCACTCTCATAACGGTTGAAAAAAACGATTTTGCGGAAGTTGCCCCGGAACTTGTCTATCTCCCGGAATGGCAGATAGTAAGAACCGTCGGCAATCAGCATATCAGCAGGCGTGTCAAGATATTGCCGGAGCTTCTCCTGCCGTTCTTCAGGGGATAAGCCGTCGAGAACCGACATTTCCAGCAAAGTCAGATCATCGTGGCGGGCGCAGAAAAAATTGAAAAGCTGATCGATAAAAAGCGGAGTAATAGCATCCCTGCCGTGGTAGATCAGCAGAATACGGAAACGTTTCTGATCCCTTTCCGCCGGTGACCAGTTGACGAAAACTCCCCTGCCGTGTACCCGCAGAATGAGATTTTCCTGCTCCAGCTGATCCAGTGCATGACTTACCGTCAGATAACTTACCCCGTAAAAGTCTGCCAACTGCCGCATGGGAAGAAGCTGACAGCCGTCGGGCAGTGTGCCATTCAAAATCTGGGATTTTATCAACTCCCTTATTCTGGATGCTTTAGGCATTGTTGACATATCATTTTTCTCCCCAAAAACAAACTGATTTATATCACTTTTCATCAAATACAATACCACCGGAAAAAAGATTTGTCAATAGCCGTATTGAAAAAAAATTCACAAAACGCGCTGTACCCGGTATGGGTGATAAAGAAACAAAAAAACTCAGTGGAGCACCCCCCACTGAGTTTTTCTCCGCTGATGCGGACAGGAGAATATACCGCTCTCCCTGCTCTTCAGAGATTCCGGAAAGTCAGTTCTCCATCCTTTACAGAAACGCTGATGGTGGAATTTTCCGGTATTTCTCCGGAAATTATCCGGTATGACAGGGGCGTTTCCAGCAGACGGATAACAGCCCTTTTCAAAGGACGCGCTCCGAAATCCGGATCATAACCGGATTCCGCGATGAAAGAACATGCTTCATCATCGACTTTCAAAGTGATACCATGCTCAAGCAGTCGGGAAGCAAGTTTTTCCACCTGAATGCGGGCGATTTGCCGCAGCTCATCTTTGGAGAGCTGCTTGAATACCAGCGTCTCATCGATGCGGTTCAGGAACTCCGGACGGAAATGTCTGCGCAACTCCTTCATCAACTCTGATTTCAAAAGTTCCTCATCTTTGTTTCCGCTTTCCAGGATCATCGAACTGCCCAGATTGCTGGTCATGATGATGATGGTGTTTTTGAAGTTGATCAACCGCCCCTGAGAGTCGGTGATCCTGCCGTCTTCAAGGATCTGCAGCAGGATGTTGAATACATCCCCGTGAGCCTTTTCGATCTCATCAAAAAGCACCACCGCATAGGGACGGCGGCGAACCGCTTCGGTCAACTGACCGCCCTCCTCATAACCCACATATCCCGGAGGCGCCCCGATGAGCCGGGAGACGCTGAATTTTTCCATATACTCTGACATATCGATACGGATCATCGCTCTTTCGTCATCGAAAAGCTGTCTTGCCAGCGCCCGTGCCAGTTCGGTTTTTCCCACGCCGGTCGGTCCGAGAAAGATGAAACTTGCTATCGGCCGTGCCGGGTCCTGCAACCCTGCCCGCGCCCGCAAAACGGCATCACTTACCGCCTGAACCGCCTCATCCTGCCCGATAACGCTCCGGTGGAGCGCTGAAGAGAGTTTCAGAAGTTTTTCCTTTTCGCTCTGCACCAGTTTGGTTACAGGTATATGAGTCCAGCGGCTGATGATCGCGGCAATATCCTCTTCATCGACCTCCTCTTTAAGCATCCGGGATGCGCCATTGTCTTTAATGGCACTTTCAGCTTCAGAAAGCTGTTTTTCCAGTTTCGGGATCGTTCCGTGGCGCAATTCGGCGGCGCGTTCAAGGTCGTAGGAGCGTTCTGCTTTTTCCAACTGTCCCTTTGCCAGATCCAGCGCTTCGCGGCAGTCGCGGAGCCGGGTGATGGCACGTTTTTCGTTGTCGTAACGTGCCTGAAGAGCTTTTCCCTCTTCCCGCAGCTCGGCAGCCTCTTTTTCCAGCTCTTCCCGGCGGCGGATACCGGCGGCATCCTTTTCGTTGCGCAAACTGGTCAATTCGATCTCCAACTGCATCAGTTTGCGGCGGTTTTCATCCAGTTCCAGCGGGGAACTGTCAATGCCGGTACGCAGAGCGGCAGCCGCTTCATCCACCAGATCGATCGCCTTATCCGGCAGGAACCTTCCGGAAATGTACTTATCTGAAAGAAGTGCTGCGGCAACCAGAGCGCTGTCTTTGAGCCGCACTCCGTGGTGCAGTTCGTAACGTTCCTTCAATCCCCGCAGAATAGAGATCGTATCCTCCACCGAGGGGGGATTGACCAGCACCGACTGAAAACGGCGCTCCAATGCGGCATCTTTTTCAATGTATTTGCGGTACTCATCCAGCGTGGTTGCGCCGATGCAGTGAAGTTCGCCCCGGGCAAGCACCGGTTTGAGCAGATTTCCGGCATCCATTGCTCCTTCGGATGCTCCGGCACCGACAACGGTGTGCAGTTCATCGATGAAAAGGATGATCTTTCCGTCGCTGGCGGAAACCTCTTTCAGAACCGCTTTGAGCCTTTCCTCAAATTCGCCCCGGTACTTTGCTCCGGCGATAAGGGAACCCATATCCAGCGCCACCACCCGG
>JAZUPS010000232.1:0-21939 GCA_045605305.1 Victivallaceae bacterium | reverse complement strand
CCATCGGTACCATCCCCGTTGACTGCCTTTTCAGCCCCGTCACCCGCGTCAACTATCAGGTCGGCGCCGCCCGTGTCGGTGAAGAAACTGAAATGGACAGTTTGGAATTGGAAATTTGGACCGACGGCCGCATCTCTCCGCGTTCCGCGCTGGAAGAAGCCGCCAGAATTCTCCGCGACCACCTGCAGCCTTTCATGGGTTCACAGGTTCAGGAGAAAAACGTCGTCCTGACCGAGGAAGAGGAAAGACAGTTCAAAATGCTGTCACAGGATGTCGAGGTGCTTGACCTCTCCGTCCGTGCCATGAACTGCCTCAACAGCGCGAATATCAAACTGGTATTCGAATTGTGCAACAAGACTGAAAGCCGGATGCTCAAATACCGCAACTTCGGCAAAAAGTCACTGGATGAGATCAAAGAAAAAATCGAAAAGCACGGTTTGGAGCTGGGAATGACTCTCAGCGACCGGCTGCTCGCCGCTCTCGAAGCGGAAGCCGCCAAAGTGAGAGCCGATGCGGAGGAGAGTAATTAATCATGCGTCATAAAGTCGCCACTTTTAAAATCGGTCGTTCCGGCGCACATCGCCGGGCAATGCTCGCCAACATGGCGAACAGTCTGTTCATCAACGGTCAGATCGAGACCACTCTCGTCAAGGCCAAAGAACTCCGTCGTTTCGCGGAAAAACTCATCACCACCGGCAAAAAAGGTGATCTTCACAGCCGCCGTCTGGCTTTCGCCAAACTCCGCAGCCGTGATGCTGTCAAAAACCTTTTTGACGTGGTTGCTCCCGCTTATGCCGAGCGCAATGGTGGTTACACCCGCATCTACAAGCTGGGTTTCCGTCGCGGTGATGCCGCTGAAATGTGCCTGATCCAGCTCGTTAAGGATGAGGCTAAATAAGCGTGGCTGATTGCCGTAAATCATTGCAGATTCACCTGTAAAACGGTGAATCTGCTTTTTTTACCCCCCTGTTCCAAGCCGGATCCGGAACAGGAAAAAATACAAGGTGTTTAACTATGAGCGAACTTTCCTCTCTTTCGCCGAAAGCGGTATGGTACTATTTTGACCTGATCTGTTCCATTCCCCACATTTCCAAACATGAATCCCGTCTGGCGCAGGCGCTTGGTGATGAAGCAAAAGCCGCCGGATTGGAAGTGATCTGTGATGAGTCAGGAAACCTGATCATCAAAAGGCCCGCCTCTCCGGGATTTGAGCATTTGCCCCGCATCATCATGCAGGCGCACATGGACATGGTTCCGGCAAGCGACCATGAATTTGACTTCCTGACCACCGCCATCACCCCTTATATTGACGGTGACGTGGTGCGTGCCAAAGGAACTACCCTCGGTGCGGATGACGGTATCGGCGTTGCTCACGCCATGGCGATCATGACCGATAAAGAGTTCAAATGCGGAGCTTTGACGGCGATTTTGACGGTGGATGAAGAATCCGGCATGTCCGGGGCGCGCAATCTTGCCGCTGAACATCTGACCGGCAAATACATGCTCAATCTCGATGGCAGTGACCGGGGATTCTGTATCGGTTGTGCTGGCGGATTGCGGCAGGAATTTACCTTTACTCCGGAAAATATCCCGGCTCCGGCGGGCAGAACGCTCAAATTCACCCTTTCCGGTCTCCCCGGCGGACACTCCGGATTATGTATTCATGAAGAGCGGGGCAATGCCCTGAAATTTCTCGCTGAATTTTTCGATCAACAGCCGGGAATCAAAGTTGCCTCCATCAATGGCGGCAGTGCCGACAATGCGATTCCCCATCAGGTTGAAGCCATTGCCGTTACTGAACTTGCCGATAATGAACTGAAAAATCTCCTTGCCGCCTGCACCATGCTGCTGAAAAAAGAGTGCGCCGGGGCAAAAGATATGACCTTCACAGTGGAAGTTGCGCCCCCGGCAGCGCAGGTATGGAGCGACAAATTCCGCACAGAACTCCTTTCCGCCCTGACACTTGCCCCCAATGGAGTGATGGATTTCGATGACGGTCTCGGCATTGTAAAAACCAGCAGCAATCTGGCAACGATCCGGAGTTTTGCGGATAAAGTCATCGTCCGCACCAGTCAGCGCAGTCTGGTGGATGAGTGCCGGGAAGAGGTTGCGGCGCTCGTTTCCACCCACTTTGAGCTTTTCCACGCCACCTCGGCAAAAGAGGATTACTACCCCGCCACGCCGCCAAAGCATGATGCAGAACTCTTGAAAATCGCCACTGCCTGTGCGGAAAAACACAGCAAAACCGATTCCCCCTACGCCATTCATGCCGGGTTGGAAACGGGCTGGTTCTCCATGAAAAATCCGGAATTGGAGATCATCTCCTGCGGTCCGGAGCATCACGATTACCACACCCCTTATGAGACGCTCAACATCCCCTCGGTGGCGGCATTTGACACCTTTCTCCGGGAGTTGTTAGTGACGTTGAAGTAAAAGTTCCTCTGCGCCATCGATCAGTGCGGGGGTCAGGCGGCTCCACTTATTTTCCGGCAAAAAGGTGATTTTTCCGGATTTTACAGCGGGGACTCCCTGAAACAGCGGGCGGGAAAGGAACTCCTGCCCGCTGATTTTATTTACCCCGATGAGAAAAATCTCTTCCGCCTGACTCCGGTACAAAAATTCCGGTGAAATGATAAAATACCCCCTGCCGTGGGGTGCGGCGGTATTTTCCACCCCGGTCAATGCCAGCATTTCCGAAATAAAACTCTCACTCCCGCAGGTGATAAGGGGATTTACGCTGAATAAAATCACGCCCCGCCGGGAGGTTTTCGGCAAAGCGCGCAGTTGCCCGATCCGGGTTTGCAGTTTTTGCGCTTTTTCTTCCGCACCGGGTAATCGCAGAATTTTTCCAATTTTCCGCAGATTTTCCGGCAGATCTTCCACCTTTTTTGCCGGGAGGATGACCACCTTGACCCCGCATTTTTCCAGCAGTTCCCAATTCGCCTGCGGATGCTTCGTATCGCTGATGATCACCGTCGCCCGGAGTTTCAACACCGTTTCGACAAAAGGTTTACCCAAATCTCCCGCCGCCGGGAGTCCTTTTACCGCCGCCTGATCACAGGCACTGCTGATGCCAACCAAATGCTTTTCCCCGCCAAGATAAATCACCATATCCGTCACCGCCGGAGCCAGTGAAACCACCTTTTCCGTTCCGGTCAACGCCAACGGGAAGAGTAATATTAAAAGTAATTTTCTCATTTTTTTGTCTTCACGATCCTGAAAAGTTCCTGCACGGCATCTTTGTCTCCGCCGAAAAATCCCACGCTGGTCGATTCATCCATCCCCTGACGGTAACTTATCGGCCCATTGCTGTCGGCATGTCCATCCGCCCACGCAATATTGACCCTATCCCGATGACGGAAATGCATTGTCGGCGTTGCTTCAGATCCGCCGTAACTTACCGGTTCCGGCGCCGTAAGATCAATGGTTTCAGCAAAACCGCCGGCGATGTTCCAGGTATCCGCCGCATCACCGAACATGATCGTCTGCGACGGCGAAGTAAGTTTTATGCTTTTCGCCGGAATATTGAAGTCCCACGCCCCCACGACACTGTTGCCGATCTCCGTGGAATAACCGTACCCGCCTGCCCCGTAATTGGCAGAAGAAGATCTTTCCAGCAAATCAAAGGAGGCACAACTGCGAATTGCAACCGTTTCTCCAAGATAAGGATTCAAACCGCCATCACTCTTTACATCCCCCCAACCGGATTCTGCCCTGCCGCACCAGAAATTACCATTGCCCCACGCCGTGTAAATAAAGTAATCCTCATTGCTTTCAGCATAAAGCAAATTTGCCATCCCCAACTGCCGGACGTTGTTCAAACAACCGATCGCCCTGCCCCTTTCTCTGGCGCTGTTGAGTGACGGCAGCAGAATCGCAGCCAGAATGGCGATGATGGCAATAACAACCAGCAGTTCTATTAAAGTAAATGAGTGTGCGGGGGACAAGGAAAACTTTTTTTCACGAGAAAAAAAGTTTTCCCTTTCCCCCGCGCCCCCTTTCTCTTTCAAAAAAAGCGGGATACTTTGGTGGGTGGATTTCTCCGTATCGCTCCGTACTTTTCCGTACTCATCCGTACTGACAAGGTCTTTTCCTCCTCCCGAAAAAGGAGATAAAAGCAGGGTGTTTCCCCGGTAGCGACTGCTCCGGGAAGGCGAAAAAAGGGTACAGTTGTGCATTGCTTAAATCCTTTCATGTTGCGCGCACTTTATACCACGGTGAGGATCTGGCTCTGCCCGTTGCCGGACATCACAGTTGCGCGACAGCTCCCGAATTGCACGGGATTCACTCATTTATCCGTGAAGATATTTCACACAGTCCTATAATATAGAGCATAAAATCGATTTTTACAAATTTTTGGACTTGAAAAAACGGGACTTTGACGGTAATTTATAGCGAAGATGCGAATAGTGGATGAATCATTCAACAGGAGATTAAAAAACATGTTCAACGAAAAAAGCATGAACTTTCTGGCAGAGCTCATGGGTTCAGCCAGTCCCACCGGTTACGAAGCTCAGGCGGCGAAAGTTTTCCGCGATTACCTCGCCGACTGCTGTGAAGTCAAATGCGACGTGATGGGCAATACCATCGCCGCACTCAATACCGCAGCTCCCGTGCGGGTCATGATCGCCGGTCACTACGATGAGATCGGCTTCCAGATCGTCTATATTTCCGATGAAGGTCTGCTCTATTTCCGTGCCAACGGCGGGATCGACAAGCTCAATGTGCCTTCCAGTGAGGTGGATATTCTCACTGACAACGGCATCGTCCCCGGCGTGATCGGCAAAAAACCCATCCACCTGCTCACCCCCGCCGAAAGAGAAAAAGCTCTGGAATTGAAGGATATGTGGATCGACATCGGTGCGGAAAACCGGGAAGAGGCGGAAAAACTGGTCTCCATCGGCGATCCGGTGGTCATGCGGAAAAATTTCCGTATGCTCAATGAAAACCGCTTCATTTCCAAAGGTACTGATGACAAGATCGGAGCTTTTATCGTGGCGGAAACCATGCGCCGTCTGGCGGAAAGAGAGCTTAATGTCGCCGTTTACGGTGTGGGAACCGTGCAGGAGGAAGTCGGTCTCAGGGGGGCGACAGTGGGAAGTTTTGCCATTGATCCGGCGATCGGCTTTGCCATTGATGTGGGTTTTGCCACTGATCTGCCGGACATCCCCAAAAAGCAGTACGGCGATATAACTTTGGGCAAAGGCCCCGCTCTCAGCCGCAGTTGCGACAATAACGTGGTACTGGGAAAAATTCTCCGGGATACGGCAAAAAAACATGACATCCCCTATCAGGAGTCAGTCGCTCACCGTGCCACCGGCGGCACCGATACCGCCGCTATTCAGTTGACCCGCAGCGGTGTGGCGACGGCGCTTTTCAGCATTCCCAACCGTTACATGCACAGTCAGGTGGAAATGTGCGACCTGCGGGATGCCGCCGCCGCAGTCGATCTGCTGGTGGAAACCATTGCCGGATTGACGGGAAATGAGTCCTTTATTCCGGTAAAGTGAAGCGTCTGCCATGAAAGAAAAACCGGCAAAAAGTTTGGGCAATTATGTCCACAGCGGCGGCTTCAACCGTTTGGCGGGGCGTCCAAGCGCCCCGGGAAGCTGGCGCCCGGAACACAGTTTCTGGCGCTGGAAGATGTTTCTTCTCACGGTGGGAATGGCGTTTTTGCTGGTCGGAATGTTTTTTGTGATTTTTTGAACAAGGAAATTTTATGAGTAATTTTGTCACCTCTCTGCCCGCTCAGGCGGCGGCACGCTGTATCATTGAAACCGCCCGTTCTCAAGGTCTGCTTGAGCAGCCGGTAGTGGTATCAAATGAACTTGCAGAAGCGGAAAAAACGCTTATTATAAAAATGTTTCAGAAGATGGATGAGTATTTGAAGCATCACCCTGAAGAACTTTCTGCCGATCAGGTTTCCAATCTTTTCACCTTTGTTTTTGCCAAAGCTGCCGAAGCGGTGACCAACATGTTCAACCACAAGGAGCAGAGCTTTGAGATGAACGGCATGTTTGATGACCGGGTTCCGATCTACGCGGATGACTCCATTACTTCGGAGTTCAAATCCTCCCGATTCCCGGCGCTTTGCGCGGAAAATTATCTGGAATTTACTGAGGAGGAAGCAGATACTCTTGCCGGTTGTGATCCGGTACTGCTGCTCTTTGAGGCGCTGAAATGGTGTTTCCGCCTCAGCTGCCACTTTGCCGTGACGGTGGTGGAAAATCACCGGGCACTGCAATAACGAGGTAATTGCAAAAGTCGATCAAAAAAAGATTGAAAAAAATACCGTTGATGAGATGGAAGCTGGTAGTTTTCGGGTGCTACTCACAGCGGTAACACCCGAAAACGCCCCACTTTCAGATCGCAACGGGGATTTTCAAGAGTTTTTGAGAACTTTTGAAATTGCCTCATAACAACAAAATTTTTCATTTAAGAGGCAATTTCAAGAGTTTTTGAAAACTTTGGAAATTGCCTCTTCTGATTAACTCATTTGACTTGAATTTAGACAAGTTGTATATTAGTTCAGCATAGCAGGAGATGCATATGCGTTCACCAATATACAACGGTATTTACGAAATTCTGAAAAGTGAGATAATCAACGGGAAATACGGTTACGACCAGCCCTTTCCCGGCGACCGGGAGTTATCTGCCCGTTTTTCGGTAGCCAGAGCCACTTTGCGCCGGGCATTGGCGATGCTGGAAAATGAACATCTGATCAACAGAAGTCAGGGCAGACGCAGCTGGATCTCTTTCCGCGGCAGTCAGAAGCAGAATTTTCTATTCGTATACCCTCATGATGCCATCGGAGGAACTTACGAAAAAATTGCCGGAGATGCGGATGTCGTGTCGATCCAGCTTGAAGTATTCCGCAAATTTACCCTCCATGAATTGAATGATTTTCTCTCCCGGAACCAGATTTCCGGAATTATCCTCTGCGGAAATCATTTTTATCCGACTGAAACCATCTTTGAACTGCTGAAAAAATTACATATCCCCACCGTTTTGATGCTGGCATCAAAATCTGATTTCCGTTTCAACCGTTACAGCGGTGTCCGTTTGGATCTGCGCCGCGGATGGGAATCAGCGTTAAGTTTTCTCGCCGGCAACGGTTACCGGCGGGTCGCCACCTGTGCGATCCCGGATATGTGTCAGATAAGGGATATTTCCATCGGTGAATATCCTGTTGTCTTGCGGAAACATAAGTTATCTGATGACCCCCGGCTGATGCTCCGGCAAAAGTGTCTGCGGGATCATAGCGCGATCAATAATCCGGAACATTTTTATAATGAAATAACCGCAGAAGTCACCCGGATGATCAATATGGCTAATCCCCCCGATGCCTTTCTCTGTTTCAATGATCTCTGGGCACCGCCGGTTTATCAGGCGATAAAAGCTGCCGGGAAACGTATTCCGGAGGATTTCGCGGTCATGGGATTTATCAGCGGTCAGGAAGAGATTTCACTTGATCCGCCATTGACCACGGTACGTTTGGATTTCAAAAAAATTTTTACCCAGGCAAAGGAACTGCTTTCAAACCCGCCGCCGGGAAGAGCGATAATTCCGGCAGATATGCCTTTGATTCCAAGAGAAAGTGTTTTTATCAAACAACCATAAGGAAAGGAGAAAACATGAAAACATCTTTCAATTTATTCCCGCAAGGGAACACTCCACACAGCAATGCGGTGCCTCTGACGGCAAAACGGTGTTCCAGCCGAAGGGCGTTCACGCTGATCGAGCTATTGGTAGTTATTGCTATAATTGCTATTTTAGCGGCGATTCTGCTTCCGGCGCTCAATACTGCGCGGGAACGGGGGCGCACCGCCAGCTGCATCAACAATCTCAAACAGCTTGCCGGTGCATTATCCCTGTACAACAGCGACAACGATGACTACAACCCCTACCATGCGTTTTTCGATTTCCCCGATGCAGGGAAGCGAGTCGGATGGAACACGGCAATCATGACCTATGCCGGAGTAAGCAATGTCACACCGTGGCGCGGCAACCCCGATCCTTATACGGTGGAAGTCTTTATCTGTCCCACCCAGAACGTTGAAGACCGTATCAACATGGTCGGTTACTATTGTTCCTATGCCCCCAACGGCAGGACTCCAGGTGTCGGCGGCGCCCCGGCCTCCAGTCCACGGGTTTTCGGTTATGCGGTCAAAGGCGGACAGAACAACCCGCCGATCAAAGTCGGTTCCCTGCAGAAACCTTCGGTATGTATGAGTCTTGCAGAAGCGCTCAACCATACCGGTCCCGGAACAGCACACAATATCGATGTGACCAATGTCGCCATGTGGAACTGGGATGAAGAAGTATCTTCCGTCGTCGAAATGCAGAAATTCCGCCTCGATGCCCGCCATAATAATGCGATGAATATGGCTTATATGGATGGTCATGCGGGATATTATAAACCTGCATTCCCCATTAACTGCACAGCTGAATTCTGGGGCTACACCGATCGTGCCCAATAAGGGATAAATCATTTATTATGAATAACGTCAGAGATTTCGGCGCTGTGGGAAACGGCAGCGTCAAGGATACTTGCGCCATTCAAATGGCGATCGATGCCGGCGGGATAGTCTATTTTCCCCCGGGAGTGTACCTTACCGGAACGATTTACTTGAGGAGCAATGGCGGTTTGGAACTTGCTCCCGGAGCAGTTTTGCTGGCAAGTCCGGATAAAGAAGATTACAATGCCGATGATTATGTGCCGCAGAATCAGGCTTATCCGGATGATCAGGTCAGTGCCGCTCATCTGATTTCTGCAGTTGAGTGTGAAAATGTGGTTATCCGCGGCGGAGGAAAAATTGATGGTTCAGCGCGCACCTGGCTCAATGAAGTTGCCTGGGTCATGGGCAGAGAGGGATATATTTATCCACCGTGGCGGCCGGGACAGCTGATTTATTTCTGTGAATCGGAAAATATCAGCTTTCAGGATGTGGAAGTGGTGGATACTCCCTATTGGGCAGTGCTTTTCCACGGCTGTGAACATGTTTTCATCCGCAATATCAGGATCAGCAATGATATGCTCGGTCACAACGGTGACGGTATTGCCATTGACTGCTGCCGTTTTGTCAATATCAGCGATTGCCGGATAGAGGGCAGTGACGACTGTATTACCTTGCGGGGCAGAGCCGGATTGCTCAAAAAACAGCGGAACTGTGAATATGTAACGGTGAGCAACTGCATTTTGAAAACCCTTGAAAGCGCCATCCGCATCGGTGTGGGAGACAGTTCATGCTGTGTGCGGCAGGCGGTTTTCAGCAACATCATCATTCAAGATGCTTATGTGGGAGTCTGTATCTGCTCCAACTGGAAGGCATGGGCAGACAGTCCCAGTGTGGAAGATATGTTTTTCCATGACTTCTGCATTGAAGCGGATCGTCCTTTCAGTATCGCAAACTACACCTGTTTATCTTCCAAAATCAAAGATATTCCCGCTCCCGGCTATATCCGGAAGGTGCATTTACGCAACTGGATCGGCAAAAGCAGACAAACTGCCAATATTCTTGCCAATGGCGGCGGGGAGATCAGCAGTCTGGTATTGCAGAATATCAATTTGGAACTTTGCGGGGCAAATGAACAGGCTGCTGAACCGTCTGCCTGCAGTTGTCACGATGGTGAACCGCTGCTGCCCGCCGGGGTTTATATTCAGGGAACAAGCGGCACTAAAATAGATGCCCTGCGGTGTGTCAAAGGAGAAAATGCCGGATTGTGGCAGGAAACACTCAGAATCGAAGGAGCATCAAATTTAAGAGTTGACAATAACCCGGTCACGGATGATCAAATCATCTTTATTCAGGAGTAAAAAAATATGAACATCAAATCGTTATGTACCTTTTTCGTGCTTTTTTCCATTTTTGCGGCGTGGGGAAAAAATGGCTGGAGCAGTGCCAATCCCGGACGCAATGAGCGGAAAGATTTTTCCGGCACCATCTGGTATGAAAACTTCAGCGGCAGTGAATTGCCATTTACCGTGGAATTTTGCGAAGGAGCAAAAGGCACGGTGGAGGTCATTCCATCCGGCGGCAGAAACGGCACCCCGGCTTTGCGGACGGTGAAGAGCAGCAACTCCGGCTTTATCGTTATCCGTTTCAAACAGAAAATCGCAGTAAAACCCGGAGACAAACTGCAATTCAACGGTTTTTATCAGGGAAAAAAGAGTATAATGCCCTACTCACTGGCAATGTTCAGATTGCAGCTCCCCGGTCAGAAGGATTTTCCCGCCTTTTCATTCTACCCGGGGATCAACGGCGGTCACCGTCTGCAGCAGCTTCTGCCCACGGCAAACAACACCTGGGAGCGCAAATTCACCCAGCGTCAGGCACAGAAGGGAATGGATTTTTTCCAGCCGGTCATAATCCTTGCCGGACATGCTTCAGAGGCGGTCTGGGATGACCTCTTTGTGGAAAATGATGACATTTCTGCAAAGCAGTGGGAAAAAACTCTCAAAGCCAATCAGGCGGCGAAATACGCCGGAAAAATGATTTCAAAGGAAAAACTTGCTGAACTTATCGAAAAAATGGCTGACCGTTCAGCAAAGGTCGTCTCCATCAACGGCAAAACCCGGATGCTGATGGATGGCAGGATCATCGCTCCGGTCATCAACGGCGCTCAGGGCAATGCAGATAAATTCGGTGCCGCCGGAGTCAATCTGGTTCGGGTCGGAATCCGGCTCGGAGAGGGAAAAAACAAAAAAACTTATCCGGGCTGCTGGAAATCAAAAGATGTGCTGAATATCGATCAGGCAGTGGAAAAAATCAGCAGCGTTTTGCGCAGTGATCCCGAAGCACGGATAATTCTGGCGATCACCCTTCATCCCTATTGGGAATTTACCAAAGATCATCCGTCGGAAGCGTGGATCGGTAAAAAAGGTTTCCCGCTTTTCGGCAACGGCATACATTTACACGAAAATGAATTGGATAAACCCCGTGATCCGGATGCAGATTACGCCTGGCCGAGTTATCAGTCAGAAATCCTTATTGACCTCTACAAGAAACAGATGGCAAAGATCATTGAGAAACTCAAAGAACTCAAATATCTCAAAGCTGTGGTCGGCATACATATAGGCGGCGGTCATGATAATCAGCTCGGAGTCCCCCACTTCGATTACAGCGCTCCGGCAGTGAAACAATTCCGCAACTATCTGCAGGAGATCTACAAGGACAATGCCGCTTTGCAGAAGGCATGGAACGACCCGGCAGTTACCTTTGAAACCGCCAAAGCTCCGGTAATGGGCGGCAATAATGACTGTTTCGACGTAAAAACCCAGCGCAACCGGATAGATTTTTACCGGTTCAGCAAAATCGCTCCGTGGCGGCGGGCGGGAGAGATCGCAGATTATGCCAAAAAAATCATCGGCAAAGATATAATCGCTATCCGTTGGGGACAGAACCCATTCTGCGGAACTCCGGATTCCTCCCCCGCGATCAGCGACTTTCTCTACAATCAGAAATTCGATATTCTGGTGGAACAGGCCCCTTACAATGACCGTCCGCCGGCATCCTCCTGCATTGCCAAAGTGCCGCTGGATTCATTCCACCTCAACGGCAAAATGTTTGTCAATGAATTTGATATCCGCACCTGGTGCGCCACTCCCCACTGGGAAAAGGAGATCATGAGTATCACCTGGGGTCTGGTGCTTGATCCGCCCATGTGGCGCAGCGTGAACCGGAAACTGGCAGGTTCGATGTTTGCTCACGATATGGGATTCTGGTATCTGGATATGGCACCGGGATGGTTCGATCATCCGGAAATACTTGCGGATATAAAAAGTGTCAACGCCACCGGGTGCAAGGTGATGGCGATGCCGCCGTCGAAGTGGAAAAAAGATACCGCTCTGATCATTGATGATGAGGGGTATTTCCTCCGCAATCTGCCCGGCCCGCAGTGGATGTTTGACATAACCACCTTGCTCCAGCATCAGCTCTTCGGCTTTTCCGGAGTGCCGTTTGCCTTTTACACGCTGAACGATCTGCTCCGCAAACCGGAACTGGCAAAAGATCTGAAAGTGATGGTATTTATCGGAATGTATGAAATAGATCAACGCCGCCAAAAACTTATTGAACAACTGAAAAACTCCAACCGCACCCTGATTTTCCTTTCCGGCAGCGGACGTTTGGGCGGAGCAAAGGAGGCTTTGGGCATGGAAATAAAATATGCCGGTCACAAAGTCAACCACGATATTGTCAACGCTCCCGGCGTGAAAGGAGATTTCACCCCGTTGTGGCGGAATCAGCGGCTGACCCGCCTGAAGTGTGAACCGGAATGGTTCGATTACATCCCGATCGTTTATGCGGTACCGGGAAGTGATGCCGAAGTGCTTGCCAGATTTGCGGAAAACAACCAGCCGGCAGTGGTAAAACGGCAGGGGAAAAATTACCGGATCTATTACTTCGGTGAATCCGGCGGATTATCCCCCTCTTACTTTAATAAACTGGTTCGGGAAGCGGGAGCTTATGCCGCCGCTCCCGCCGGATTCCAGTGCGAAACCAATGGAAATTTCCTCTCACTGCACAGTTCCGTCACTGGAAAAATAACTTTGCAGTTGCCATATAAATGCAATGCGGTCAACCTTTTCAGCAGAGAAAAATTCACCGGTGTCACCTCCATTGAGTTGGAAACTGAAGCCGGCAAGACCCATTGGTTCCAGTTGATCCCCTGAAGGGATTGCATAAGCAGATAAACTCAAAAGGGATCAAGGTTACGGTGAGAAACATCCCTCTCATCCGTAACCTTGTTCCTTGATGTTATCAATACTCCGGCTGCAATCGGCAGAGTTCCGGCTTGGCAATGACCTCCGTCACCATGGCAATGTGTCTTGCCCCGAGGTGCGACAACTCCGCAATATGCCGTTCCTTGATCCCGCCCATCACTGAAAACGGCACTTTGACCAGCGTTTTCAGTTCATTGAAGAAATCCACTCCCAATGCACCGCAAGGCACAGACTTGGTTTGGGTGGGATAAATGGGGCCGATATTCAGGTAACTGCATCCATCACGCTGGGCGGCAAAGATCTCCTCCGCATTGTGCGTGGATGCTCCGATGATCAATTCCGGAGCAATTTTCCTCGCCGCGGCAATGGGCAGATCATCCTGACCGAGATGGACTCCGTCGGCATCGCAAGCCAATGCCACGTCAAGGCGGTCATCGATAAAGAGCAGCCTCCCGTACTGTGCAGTAAGTTCCCGGCACTTTTCCGCAAGAATAAACAATTCCCGGTCGCCGAGATGTTTTTCCCGCAGCTGAACCACTTTGGCACCGTTATCCGCCAGCTGACGGATAACGGTCAGAACCGGTTTGCCGGAACAGAATTCACTGCTGACCACCGGATAGATGAAACTTGCCTCAAAAGCGGCAAGCCTTTGAGCATGATCGGCAAAGGGGGAACTCATTTTTCCAGACTTTCTGCAATGAGTTTGGCAACTTTGCGGCCGGAAAGAAGCATACCGCCGAAAACCGGGCCCATCCGGTAGCCGCCGGAAACGTTGTTGGCACTCATGCCGCAGGCAAAAAGTCCGGGGAAGTACTGCCGGGTATTCTCCACCGTGGAGGCTTCGCCGTTATCCACCCACATCGGCCGTTCACCCATGATCGCGCCGGTGGGAGTATCCAGACGGATCTTGGCTTTGTCGGTCGCCAGACGGATGATCTCACTGGGATGCCCCGTACCATCCAGAACGCAACGGGAAATCACCGTCAACGGGTCAACGTGCATACCCAGTCGCTCCACCGGAGTCCAGTTGATCACCAATCCGTTGACTTTTCCCTCTTTGAAAACGATGTCCTCAACGGAGACGCTGTTGAAGATCTTCGCCCCGGCTTTGAGCGCACCGAAAATCAGTCCGCTTGCCATTTCCACGGAGTCAAGAGTGTGATAACCCGGAGAGTCGCTCAACGCTTCATGACGGATGCCGAAGTCATCCAGAATTGCCAGCGCCCCATCCTGAACCACCACTTCATTGAAAAGCATTCCGCCGCCCCAGGTACCGCCGCCGGGAGCAAGTTTGCGCTCAAAAATCGCCACTTTCAACCCTCTTTCAGCGAGGTCGCGGGCGGCAACCAGCGCACTGGGCCCGCCGCCGACGATGGCGACATCCAGCACCAGAGAGTCGAGGAACTTGCCGCTGAATTTGCGGACGATGGCAGAGGAGATGAGGTTTTCTGAAGTTACAGACATTTTCGCTTTCCTTTCCGGGGCATAAAAAAGCCCCTTTGAGCGCGGTGCAGGGCGAAAAATCCTGCAGAACGCGTTTCGGGGAACTACGCGCTTTACCGCTCAAGGAGAAGCGTTGTACCGTAATTCCTACGCCGGCATTATCCGGTTCAGGTTCGTGGGTTTGTTCTCAGCCGCATCCCCGTCGGATACAGCACCCCAAACGTACATGTTATCAAATATAACACCTTATTTCAAAAATGTCAAACGGACTGCGGCAATATCCTTTGCAATTTGCGCTTTCAACTCCTCCGGCGAATCAAAACACCGCTCCGGACGGATAAATGAACGCAGTGTGACCGTCACCTCTTTACCGTAAAGATCACCTTTGAAATCCAGCAGATGAATTTCCACCCGCCGGTATCCCACATTGAAGGTGGGAGCTACTCCGATATTCAATATAGCAGGGAAAACTTCCCCCTCCACCTCTGCCGTGCCGCTGTAAACCCCGTGGGGCAGAACCGGCAGATCATCGGTGACCAGATTGGCGGTGGGAGCGGATAATTTGCTCCCGGCGATCTGCATTCCGTGAGCCACCTTGCCGCACAGAACCGCCGGATGTCCCCAAAGTTCGGCGGCATGATCCAGATTTCCCGCCGCCAATGCCTGACGGATAGCGGTGGAACTGATGGTAACTCCCCCAAATTCCAGCTCCTTTACCGTATCCAGAGACCAGTTGTTTTCCCGGCAGAACCCGGTCAACTCAGCTTTACCGCCCCGCCCTTTACAGCCGAAGCGCCACCTTTCACCCACGCAAATTCCGGAAATGGCAAATGATCCGTTATCCCGGAGCGAAGAAAGAAACTCTTCCGGCTCCATTGCCGCCGCCTGACGGGTGAAATCGATATATGCACAAAAATCCGCACCGGCATCGAGAAGCAGTTCCACCCGGCGTTTTTCCGGCACCAGCAGAGCCGGAGCATTTTTCTCATCCAGCAATTTTCGCGGATGGGGCAGAAAGGTCAGTGCCAATACCCCTGCGCCGGTCGCTTCCGCCCGTTCCCGGGCAGCGGCAATTATCGCCCGGTGACCGGGATGGACTCCGTCAAAAACCCCGACCGCGGCGATCCACTGCTTTTTTTCAGCGGGAAGTGTGATATTTTCAAAATTTTTTATCAGATTTTTCATATTTTGCTGTAAGTTTATTCTTTTTTCGGCGAAAAAGCCGGAAAAAATTTTGCAAATTTCCAAGACGGTGATATATTATACACCATAGATACGAAAAAGTCAAAAGAGGTATTTCATGAAAACCGTATTGTACCCCGGATCATTTGATCCTTTTACCAATGGTCACCTTGATCTGGTGGAAAGAGCCGGGGCGCTTTTTGACCGGGTGATCGTCGCGGTGGCAGTCAATGCCGCCAAGTCTCCGGTCTTTACTATGGAAGAGCGCTGCGAACTCATCCGTCAAAGCTGCAAAAATCTGGAGCATGTGGAGGTCGTTTCCATCGACGGTCTGCTGGTCGATTCTCTGGAGCATTACGGTGCCGATGCGATCCTGCGCGGTCTGCGCGCCTTTTCTGACTTTGAATATGAGCTGCAGATGGCTCTGCTCAACCGTAATTTGAAACGCAAGTGCGAAACGATCTTTATGATGCCGACTTTGAAAAACTCCTTTGTCTCATCCACTTTGATCAAAGAAGTCGCCCGGCTCAACGGTAATTTTGAAGAGTATGTCCCTGCTCCTGTGGCACAAGCACTTAAAGAAAAACTGGGGTTGAAAAAATGAAAAGTTCACTTCTCGGAAAAGCCGCCGCCGTTCTGGAAGCGGTCTGCACAGTGGATCACCCGGTTGCGATCAAAGAACTGACCCAGCTGCTGAATATGCCGCTGCCCACAGTCAGTCGTCTCTGCGGAGATCTGGTGGAAACCGGATTGCTGGAAAAAACCGATTATCACCATATCATCCCGGGTATAACGCTGATGCGCTTCGGACACCGGGCGCAGAAACTTTCTCCGCTGATCAATACGTTGAAACAGCATGTGGATGATTATGCGAAAAAGTCCGGATTGAATGCGGCTGTCCACGGTTATGACCGGGGATGTTTTTTCCATATTCACAGCTGTCACCAGAATAATCCGGTGCAGGATCCGCTGCGTTATACCGGGGCATTTCTGGTGATCCTCGCCGCAATGGGAATAAAATCCGACAAGGCGCAGAAGATCGTTACGCGGAAATTCCCCGATATGCAGATCACTGAAAAGGTCATCTGCGACCGGGAGTATGAAATTTGTCAGAATCAGCGTACTTTGACCCGTATCGCCCCCAACCGCCGCTGGATGATCACCATGCCATTTTTCTACAACAAGATCCCCTGTGCGATCTCATTCTACGGCATGGGCAAAGATGAACGCACCATTGAAGCGGAAATTTTTGACATTACCAAAGTAGTTTCACGGGTAAACTCCGGACTTGACCGGATCGGCAAAGGCCTGGAGTGAGAAGATGGAAAAAGTTGCAGAGTTCATCAAACGCCACGCTGACGGTACTGCGGCAGTTGCGATTTTTCTGGTAACTTTGCTCTTTTTCCTCCCCGGATTGACCTTTGAAGCGATTCCTCTGGATAATACCTCATACATCGGCAAAGATTATCTGCTGGTTTTCTCATGGCAGAATATCCTCCACCATCTGACGAAACCGATCCTCGGATTGCACTCCCCGCTGGTCATGTATTCGCTGATGGCGGATTATTTCATCTGGGGCAAAGATTTGCTCCAATTCGGCGGCAGGATCCACAACATTCTGCTCCACAGTGCCAGTGCAACGCTCTTTTACCTGCTTTTGCGGCAGTTGAAACTCACCCGGCTCAATCCGGAAAAACCCTTCACCCTCTCCATTCCCGCCGCCGTTTTCGGTGCGGTCTGCTTCGCGCTCCACTCCCAGCGGGTGGAATCGGTGATCTGGCTGGTGGAACGCAAAGATGTGCAGGCGATCTTTCTCGGTTTACTCAGCACCTGGTTCTTCATCCGCAGTTACCGGAAAAACCGTCTCCCCATCGCCGGTGCGCTGATATATTTCCTCTCATTCGGAGCAAAACCGACTGTGATCACCCTCCCCGGAGTGCTGTTGCTGGGCATTTGGGTATGCACGGAAAATTTCGACTGGAAAAAAGCTCTGAAAATGCTCTCATTATATCTGGCGGCGGCACTGATATACATCGGCATCAACACCGCTCAACTGGGAAATTTTGCCGAAAGATCAGCGGCGGGGGCAGTTTCCATTGACCGGATAGAAATCGTTATCCTGAACTACACCAACTACTTTTTCCGCACCCTGATGCCGATCAGTGTTCAGCCGCTCTACGCTCCATTCCGCTGGAGTGCGCCCATGACGGCGATGACGGTGATATTCTGCCTTGCCGCAGCGATTTGCCTTGTCACCGGAGTGGTAAAATGCAAAAAACGGAATATTTTCAGCTGTGTTGCCGCACCTTTGCTTCTGGCATTTATGGGAGCAGTGCTGCCGATGGCGGGATTTCAGGTGATCGGCAATGCGGAATTTGCCGACCGTTACAGTTATTATCCCTCGCTTTTCATCTGGATCGGCATGGCGCTGGCTATGGAGTGCATCTCATTCCGCTCATTTATCGGCAAATTTGCCCTCTGGGCGTATGCGGCACTGATTGCGGTGCTGGGGATCTGTTATCTGCACACCTGGCAAAATAAAGAATCCTTTATCAATGCCGCTCTGGGCGATGGTATCAATGCCAATCCGGCAGCTCTGCGGATGGCGGCATGGCTGGCTTTTGAAAAGAAGGAGTTTGACACGGCACTTGCCTTTGCCAATCAGGCGGCGCTCAACAGCGGTTCAACCGATGCCGGCAAACTCTTCATCCTTGCTTTGGAAGGTCTGGTGGAAATCAACTGCGGTGATCCTGCCGGACTGGATAAGATCGACCGGGCAATAACCTCCCCGGCATGGGGTGTTTTCCGCAAAACCAGCCGGGGGTTCTCAGAAAATGTACTGCTGATAGCGGCACAGATGCACTTGAGCAAAAATACTCCGGCAGATGAGAAATTTGCCGCCGGGATATTCACCGTGCTGGGACATCTTTTTGAAGGCGGCGATCCGGCGAAAGAATTGAACTACCGGGCGATTTCAGCCCTGTTGCTCAAAGATTACCAACAGGCGGAAGCGTTGACGCTCCAGGCACTGAAGTACGCACCGCAGGATGCCAACATGCTGGCAAATCTCCAACACATCCGGGAGGCGGCTAAAAACCACTCTGCAAAAGCAGCATCGACTGAATGAAGTGCTGATCTTTGCTTCCACCCCGGGTTTCCGGCAGCCGGGAGCGGTCAAGTTCAAGAAAATAGTACCACTTGCGCCAATGCCACAACCTTTCAGCACTTGGTTCTTTACGGTAAGATTCAAGGTTCAGGGCAAGGTGTTTTTCTCCGGCGTAAACGGCGTAACTCCCGGCATTTGCCAGCACTTCCAGCATTATTCCATCCGTGGCAAACTCCGGATCGGCAAGTTTTTGACGGCGGATTTCATCCGGCAGCAGATAGATCGCTCCGGCGATTTGCAGCGCTTCGGCGGGGTCTTCGCTCATGGGAACCGGAACCGGCAGCGGTGTTTTGGGTAAAATTTCCGGAGTTGCCAGTTTTATCCGGGCAAGTTCCGCTTCCGGAAGATCTCCGATAAGCTGCTGCAACTCGCTGTGGATCTCCAGCTCCCGGCTCTGCTGGGAAGGAGTTTTCCACGCAACCGAATCAAGAAACTGCTTTTCTGACAACAACTGCATGAGTTGGCAACGCAGTTTTCCCGCGTTCCACTGCCGGATAAACGCCGCCGGATCAGGAGAAAATTGAACGACACAAAACGCCGCGCTCTCCCAGAGTATCTCCCGGGAAAGCAGATCTTTCCGGTCGCCGGAGTCCTGCCGGGCAAATGCCGCCAGATCGGGAAGTTTGCTCCAACTGGTCGCCTGCCGGGTGGTGCGTGCCAACCGGGAAAGATCAGCGGCGCTGTTACCTGCCAAGTGCCGTTCAAGCACCCGTTTTTCCAAACTTTGCAGCGCTGTTACCGGAGTTTTTCCAGTGGAAAAACAACCGGAAAAAAGTAAAACACCTGCGAAAAAAATACCGATGCGCCACTTCATCAAAATGCGTTCTCTGAAGTTGGGAATGTGCCGTTTTTCACCTCGTCGGAGTAACTTTTCAACGCCCGGGAAATCAAATCCGCACCTTCCAGATAACGTTTGGCATGTTTGGGTTTGAACTCCTGCAGCCCCAAAAGATCACTAATCACCTGCACCTGACCGGAGCAAAAGCGCCCGGAACCGATACCGATGGTGGGAATACTCAACTCTTCCGTTACCCGTCTGCCCAGCTCTTCCGGCACACACTCCAGCACCACGGAAAATGCTCCGGCTTCCTGCAGAGCCAAGGCGTCACGCAAAACCTGTTCCGCGCCCGCATCATCTCTGCCGACGACCTTGTAACCGCCGCAAACCTGAACCCGCTGGGGCATCAGACCGATGTGACCCTGCACCGGGATACCGGCACCGGTCATTTTCCGCACCAATCCGGCATATTCGGCGCCGCCTTCAAGTTTGACCGCATCGGCTCCGGTGGTTTTCATGGCGATACCCGCATTGCGCAGTGCCAGAGACTCACTTTCCTGATAACTCATAAAAGGCATATCAAAGACCACAAAGGCTTCCGGCGCCCCCCGGCGCACCGCGGCGGCATGGCGGAGCATATCCTCCATCGTCACGGGAAGGGTATTCTCATACCCCAGCACCGTCATGCCCACTGAATCACCGACCAGCATAAAATCGATTCCGCCAAGCATGCAAAGACGGGATTGAATGGCATCATAAGCAGTAGACATAACCAGTTTTTCACCGGATTTATAACGTTTCATCAACGTGGAAACTGTAACTTTTTTCATCATTTCACCCTCCATAACCTGAAATCTGAAGCATGTTCATAAGATAGCATCTTTTACAGATTTTTCAACAAACCCAAATGAGAATAAAACAAAAAACCCCGGGCTTTTGATTTGGAAGCGATTTCAAAAGTGATTCAAAAACAGGCTGAACCGGCAGGAAACCTTCCGCTGCAAGGCCGCAACGATGGATTTCAAGACTTTTTGAAGACTTTTGAAATTGCCTCATTTATACATCAATTTTACGTTTTTGTGCTTGATTTACACGGCAAAACAGGTTATTTTATCTATGCAACCGGAACTTTTTTACCAGAAAGGAGCATGAACCATGCTGCACAAAAATGATTTTAAGATTTCCACTCTGGGCGAATGTACCATCCCCTCTCCCATCGCCGATATGACCTTTGTCAGTGACAATGAAAGCGTCTGTTACTACAACGATGCCGCCGAAATCACCGGATTTATCAACCGGGGCGAAGAGATCCCCGCTTTTGAAAAAGCCGGTCCCCGGGAGAAGATATTTCACACCCCCTCATGGTGCCGCGCGGCAATTCTCACCGCTGGCGGACTCTGCCCCGGTTTGAATGACGTTATCAAGTTCCTCACCCTCTCTCTGACCAGAGATTACGGCATCGATGACATCCTCGGCATCCGTTACGGCTACCGGGGACTCAATCCGGCATACAACCTCTCCCCGGTACGTCTGACTCAGGAGATCGTGGACGACATCCATGACAAAGGCGGTTCCATCCTCGGTTCAAGCCGGGGCAATGAAGAGGTTCCCATGATGGTCGATTCCCTCAAGCAGCTGGGTATCAATCTGCTTTTCTGCATCGGCGGCGACGGGACCAGCCGCTGCGCCCACGACATCGCCATGGAAGCGAAAAAACGGCAGCTGCCCATCAGCGTGGTGGCGATCCCCAAAACCATCGACAACGACATCAGTTTTATTGACCGTTCCTTCGGATTCAGTACCGCAGTGCGCACCGCAGGAGAGTTTGTCAGCGGCGCTCACAACGAAGCTCAGGGCGCTTACAACGGTCTGGCTCTGATCAAAGTCATGGGCAGAGACAGCGGTTTTATCGCCGCTTACACCACTCTGGCAAACCCATACATCAACTACTGCCTGATCCCGGAAGAACCCTTCTCCCTCGACGGCAGCGATGGAACCAAAGCCCTGCTCCCCAATCTGATGGAACGTATGAATAAAAAACATCACGCCGTGATGATCGTGGCTGAAGGCGCCGGACAAAACCTCTTTGCCAGCAAAGACCGCCAGAAAGATGCCTCCGGCAACATCCTGCACAAAGATATCGGTCTGCTGCTCAAAGATGAGATCACCCGTTACTTCAAAGCCCGCAATACCGAGATAAACATCAAATATTTTGACTTGGGTTACACCATCCGGAGTGTCCGGGCGGAAGGTGAAGATGCGGTTTTCTGCGCCACTTTAGCTCAAAGCGCCGCCCACGCCGCCATGGCGGGCAAAACCGACGTGATGGTCGGTCACTGGGCTGGAGAATTCACCCATGTTCCCATTGCCCTTGCCACCAGACAGCGGAAAAAACTTGACCTGCACACCCCGCTGTGGAACTGCGTGGAATCCCTCACCTGTTTCTGAGCAGAAAATAAAACCGGGACTGCCGCCAAATCTGAAAATGGCAACGGCAGTCCCGTTTTTTATTGATCTCTTTGCGCTCAACACTCTTCCCGGTGTCGGCGCAATTTGCACCGGGTTTACTCTTCGTAAACTTCGTCCAGACTCCACTAAGTCGGATCTAGCCATGTCGTTCTGTGAGCCAAGGAGTTGTGTTCTTCT
>JAZUPS010000231.1:0-3138 GCA_045605305.1 Victivallaceae bacterium | reverse complement strand
TCCGCTATCCTTTGCCCGTTCCCGGGCACTCTGCAATGCAGGGAGCAATATTGCCGCAAGTATGGCGATTATTGCGATAACAACGAGGAGTTCAATCAAGGTAAAGCAGACTTGCTTTACCTTCCCATGGGAAGCACTTTTGATCATAATCCAAATCCTTTTTTATTGAAGTTTTCAAGGCATTACAACTGCAAGCCGTATCTCACTTTGTGTAACTCCGCTGTCGGTACTGCTCATATACTCCAGCACAGCGATAGTGTGTTTTACAGCAGGGATCGTGTTGTTCATATTTGAACATCCAATATTATTTTTTGAATACTTGCTGTTACTATAGCCATTGCAAAAGATTTTGTCAACAACATTTCACAAATATTTCATAATTTTTCATATCATGTCGATTGTAAAAGTAAACGCACACTCTTTTTGAAAGCTGTGTGCGTTTACTTTGTCAATTCACCATATCATTTCCGGTGGATTTAAGTTTTTGCAGGCGGAAATGGATCCGCAGGACCGGAACGCTCCACCTCAACGGGAGTTCTCCGGAACATATTCCAACCGAAAACTTTCCATCATGATCCGCCATCAAAGCCGTTTCCCCTTCCAAAGCCGGTACCGCGCCATTCACGATCAGCAATGTTCCAGGCGGCAACCCAAGCGGCTGCGCCCATTTTTCACCAATTTCAATCGCACCGGAACCCACCGGAACCAACAGACTCACCGTCTTCACCGCTTCCCTGGAAATAAATTCCGAAAGCAGCTCTTGCCGGTGACAGAAGTTTTCCACCGTTTCCAATGAAACAACAGGTACTTCAACCAGCGCATCGCTTACAGCTTCACTGAAAAGTTTCCTGAAACCGGCAATTCCCGCCGTCATCCCCAGATGATTGCGGCTGGTGATGATCATATTCAAAAGTTCCATCCGGGTCTTGCTGTCGGTACGCAGCATCTGGAATATCAATTCTATTTCCCGGCTGTCAAGCAGATGTTTGCCGTCGGCGATCTGGTTGAAGTCAAACTTTTCTCCCCAGAAATCCTGCAACACATCCTTTGCTCCCGGAATCCGTTCCAATTCAGTTGCCAGAATCCGCCAGCCATTGATATTGTTTTTCATAAATAGCTCCTCCTTGGTCTTCTATATAATTTAACACACATGTTAATTGAATTCAAGACAAAAATAACAAAAGATTAAATAAAAACCCAAACGTTTTTAATGCCATATATTAAAAACTGTCTGCCCGGCTTGGTTGATGAAACCGCCTGAACTGTTTCATCCGTAGTTTCAGTGACCGTTTTTTTGCAAAATGATGAAATGCATGCTATCTTATAAACAAGATAGAATTTTTTGCAGAAACGGAAGAATAATGAACATAATCGCAGGTTTTGCCCGTGGCGTGGAATTGGCTGTTCCCCCGGGGATACCGGTACGTCCAACTACCGGCCGGGTACGCAAGGCTCTTTTTGACAGTATCGGAGATCTTACCGGAGAACATGTGCTTGATCTCTTTTCCGGTTCCGGCGCTCTGGCATTGGAAAGTCTCAGCCGGAATGCCGCTTCCGTCGCGATGATCGAAGTTTCTCCCCAGCATGTCGCCTGCATCGAATACAATCTTCAGAATGTCCGCAACACCGGCGTTTCCGCCCCGGCACTTATCATCAATGCCGATGCCACCCGCCCGGAAAATTTCCTTGCCCGCCTGAAAAATGTTCCGACATTGATCTTTGCCGATCCGCCATATCCCATCAGTGCCGAGTGTTTCGACACCATTATTGGCAACTCTTATTTCGGCAGAACCCTTGCCGGAGCGCGGATTTTCTGGGAAATTCCGGATCACCCGGGCGCTGCCGGAGAATTTCTGAAAAGTGCCAAATTACTGGATAACTTCAATTTGCGCCGTTATGCCAACACCATGTTTCTGACCGGAAAAATCAAAGCCGTCAGTTGAGGAGTACAACGGAATCATGCTCGCCAAACTTTTTTCTGCAACAGTTATCGGTATTGATGCATTCCGTATCGAAATCGAAGTCAATCCCACCGGGAACACCGCTATCAGTGCCCGGGACAGCAGTATATCCATCGTCGGTCTGCCGGATGCCGCTGTCCGTGAAAGCCGTGACCGGATCCATTCAGCGTTTATAAGTTCCGGTTTCATGCCGCCGCAGGGTTTTACCGTGGTCAATCTTGCCCCTGCTGATTTGAAAAAGGAAGGCAGTGCTTTCGATCTTGGTATTGCCCTGGGAATTCTCGGTGCCACCGGAATCGTTGACCCGGAACGTTTGAGCCGGATCGCTGTACTCGGCGAACTCGGTCTTGACGGTTCCACCCGTCCGGTGCGTGGGGCGCTGCCGGCGGCGGCACTCTTTGCCGGAGAGACATCGGTTTCGGCGTTGCTCGTCCCCGAAGCCAATGCCCGGGAAGCCGCTCTTGCCGCCGGTGAGAAGTTTCCGGTATTCCCGGTGAAATCTCTCCGGGAGGCCGTGGAGCTGGTCAACCGGGGACGCGGTACGCCATGCCGTGCCCAAATTGAAGAATTTTCTTTCTGCGATCAGGGCGCGGATTTTTCTGAAGTCAAGGGGCAGTTCGCTGCCCGGCGCGCTCTGGAAATTGCTGCTGCCGGAGGTCACAATTCTCTTTTGACCGGCCCGCCCGGAACCGGAAAAAGCATGCTTGCCATGCGATTGAACACCATTCTGCCGCCGATGACCTTGCCGGAAATGCTGGAAACCAGCCGGATCCACAGTGTTCTCGGGATGCTTTCCAAAGATCAGCCGCTGATAAATGTCCGTCCGTTCCGTGCTCCGCATCATACGATTTCCGATGCCGGACTCATCGGCGGCGGCAGGGATCCCCGTCCCGGTGAAATCAGTCTCGCCCATAACGGAGTGCTCTTTCTCGACGAATTACCGGAATTCAAACGCAACGTGCTCGAAGTGCTCCGGCAGCCATTGGAGACCGGGATCGTCACCGTTTCCCGCGCCGCCGGCAGCTGTACTTTTCCAGCCCGGTTCATCCTTTGTGCCGCGCTGAATCCCTGTCCCTGCGGCCGTGGTGAAGTTGATCTGGGATGCCGCTGTACTGCTGAAGAAAAACGGCGATATCTGAAAAAACTTTCCGGTCCGCTGCTCGACCGCATCGATTTG
>JAZUPS010000230.1:0-21401 GCA_045605305.1 Victivallaceae bacterium | reverse complement strand
GGAATCACACACATGTTACCGTAGCATAACTTTGGGAATCTGTCAAGCAGTTGCTCTTCACCTTTGGCTCCGACGAGTGAAAATACCCATTCTCGCCAAAGGGAGCAACTGCTATCTGATAACCGGGGAATAATATACAATATACGGAAGTTTTTAACTTTTGACAGTCGGGTATTTCAGTTTGCAATTCATATAGCCACGAACACGCTTTTTCATTCCCTGAACTTCGATATTGGTACTGTAACGGAATTTATGAGGCGAGGAAAGCATAGCCTGACGGATGCGCTGTTCCACCTGTCTGGGCGTTAAACTCAACACCGCAGTACTATTCCAACGTGCCTGATGAGAATATTTATAGAAAGCTGCGGTAAGATCAGCAGACGCAATACCGTTACCAGCAACAGGGACAACGCACTTTCTGATAAACGATTCCACCGGTGCAGATTCATCGAGAAGATACTCTACCGCTTTTTTCTGCCGTTCTGTTTTAGTAATGATTCCTCCATTATTAAGAAGTTTACAAGCTCCGGCAACTCCCCATGCAAAAATTCCGTCTCCTTCTTCATCGACCAGCAACTTGTCAAAATCTGTGATGCGTTCAAACTTCTCCGGGACTTTACATTCCACCCAGATCAGACGGCGGGCAAAAGCATCCCGTCCCCCACCAAAGTCAATAGTAAGATCTCCATTGCCGGTGATGATGATATTGAAATTGCCGCGAACATAAACACGTTCATTGGAATGTTTTTTCTCCAAGGCAAGATAATCATTCCCGGTAATCTTTTTGAGGGCGTTAATCCCTTTAGACAATGCATCATTTTCGACATCTTTAGCTGTAAGAAGATGTTTATTGCTATATTCCACCATTTCAAACGGGTTGCTCAAGCGTGACGGCTGGAATTCGGTAATATTTTCGAGCCCCAGAATACGTTCAATAACGCTGACCAAAACGCTCTTGCCAACACCGGCAGGTCCTGTAATGACAAGAAACTGTTGACTGAGGTTTTCCCGCAACAAATACTGCCCGAACAGTTGTTGCAAAGTGTCAAGGTCATCTTCCGGATGAAGCAACATCGGTTTGAGAAGTTTTTCGATAAACATGGGACATTCAGCTTTCGGATTGTACACCCGGTTGATCATGGAACGACTGATTATTTCCGGAGAGAAATCGCAAAGTCTGAAATTCTTCAATTCCTGATCATATACCAGTATGCCGTTCCTGGTATGGATACAGAAACGTGTTGCTTCTGGGTAAATGTCTGTTCCTACGGCATCTTTGAACATCTGCAAAGCCGAACACAAGACCCGATATGACAATGCCAAATTGATGTTAGTAATCGAAATGTTTCCACGGAGACCGGCAACAAAAGTACGGAGTCTGGTACGGATTTCGTCATCTGAAATCCGTACCGTTTTCCCGGTGGTATGATCGTAATATTCAAAGATTTTAAGCGGGCGGATATAGCAGTAAATCCCACTCTCCTTAAAAAGTTCGCAAAGGCAGGGTTCATTAATTCTGACTCTTTTATTTTCGGTATGAAAAATAGCCCCCATCTTGGTACAAATCTCATCAATTTTGTCTTTTTGCATCAGTACCTATCCTCTGCATTGTTTGTTGTTGTGATCATTTCTTCTTCTTCCGGCAGACGGATCACGTTACGTCCGGGGATTTCGCAGATTTCTTCCAATTTTACATCCTCATAATTCCAAACTCCATTGCTATACATTATTTTAAAAAATACGGGATCTCCGATCAGCAAAGGCCGATCCTCAATTATATATTCATTTTTCTTCTTTCCTGTTCGCCAAACATAAATGTTCTTGAAACTTATATCGGCAAAAAATTCCTCTGCAGCACGATCCTCCTGCGAAGTAATAATAACAACACTCAATCTGTTTTTTATCGCCCATTCACAAGCAAAATTCAGTTCTTTTTTGCAATCGCTCACAATTTCCCTTGCCTCAAACAGAAAAACATCAGAGCCATTTTCTTTTACAATATTGCCAAGCCGACTTTCAATATCTTCTTTTTTCCCGCAAGGCAATTCGTAGAAAGTGAACTTGTCGGCAGACAACTGCTTAAACAACGCATTATGTCTGCTTACCGTGCAAGGTTGAATAAAACAAACCGGTGAAATCTGATGACAGCAATCCCACTTGCCGGAAAAAAGTTGCCCTTTTTTCAGCCCGGCAATAATACAGGTCGTAATCAATGAAAGATCGGTGCCGGAGGACATGGTTAATGTCGTAACAGCTGAAGTGTAAAGAAAATCATTAACCAGAGGTTTTACGCTATCATGCCGCAAAGCACCATAGCGATCCGGACGCAGGTTTTCCGGAATTTTTATACCGTAAGAGATCCCCAGTGTCACAATTTTTTCGATACCGACTTTTTCAGGCTTGTAATGAAAAACAACGTTAGGAAGCCCGGAATCTGAAATTTCCTGATTAAGAGGTTCATCATCATTGATCTGCATGATTTCAGCTTTGATATCGAGCTTTTTCAACCGGGACATCAGCAAAATCACTTCCTCAAGGTTGATTCGCAGTTCCAGCTTATTCGAGGTCATGTTAAACAATATTTTTACGTTCCGGTATTTAAGACATTCCAGCTTCAAAAAGGGGATGATTTCTTTGCCGAAAAAATAACGGAGAAAAATTCTGTCAGCTGCAGAATTACTGTTTTGACAACGCAACTCATTCGTGATTAATACTTCAGCTTCAGGATAAAGTTTTAACTGTTCACTGCCCATGAGCCACCATTCCGGAGAAAAGATAAAATGACACACCAAAGGAGTACGATAATTGGGGTGTTGTGCAAAAGTCATCGGAAGAATGCAAACTTTTCCATCTGCATAATTTTCGCAGATAAGATGCCGGATATAACCGTTGATATCTTTGATCGCATAAATGTTTCCGTCAGACATTTCTTTCGCTGCGAAGTACTGTTCGTACTCTATTTTTGCTTCTTTCCATGAATTTCCGGAATCAACGAGAGCCGGTTCAATCCAACCTCCATAAATGCCCAACGCCGGAGCCAGTTGTTCAGCAAGTTCCAACTCGTCTTTCAAACTGCATCCATTGCTTTGCAAATACTTCAAAAGCATCGTAAGCATCGGGTACTTGCCCGGTATCGGCATTCTGATTTCCTGTTGCATACCGTAGGTGATTCCAATAGATTGCGCAATCAGCGGTTGATTGTAAAACTTTTTTGTATCGTCGTTTATTGAATAACATGCGACAGCTTGCGGGTGCAGCGGACGATCACGTGCAATACGCAACCAGGCGCAGAGCTGGATGTGTTTGTCTTCATCTTCAAAAATACGTATAGCTGATTGCAACTTATCAATCGGCAATGATCTCAGAGCAAACCCAACCTCGCTTTTTACGCAATGATTGTGTTCATCATCCCGATCTTTGTGGGAGCGAAGTCTACAGATATTTGCCATACTACACAAGCCCCTGATAAATAATGCGCTCAACTTCCGACCGGATGGTTTCTTCAGGCAAACCGCTCATAACAGCTTTGACCGCAAGGTCAAAACGGAACTCCCTGCCATAATTTGTCTGCAGACAAGTATGGAAAAAAAGCAGAAAAAGTCCGACTCCAATCATGGGAATACGCAAAAACTGCCGATTGAGTTTGTACATAAAGAGGAACTGCAAAAGTTCATTGACATCGAGCGGATCATGAGTAAGTTTATCCGGAAGCAAAAAACTTGCATCTTCCTCCAGGCAACGGCGATAGTCATAGCCCAATGTATTAGGCATTGTATTGACATAAGAGGTGAGGTACATCAATGATTCTTTTGAAAAAGGGTAATAATCAGCTCCCCATTCCGTATACACGATTCTTTGGAGCATGAGTTTGAGCCGTCTGCGGGTTTCCGTCGCATGCCGACTGTAATCATTTTCAAGCCCTGCAAGCCTCAAAAGTTCATGCACCGTGTTTTCTTCCATTGCATCAATGGAAATATTGCTGTTAACTGGCTGAAATGAAAAGGTGTTCCAGTTGAATACTGACGGTTCAGTATGAAAGCCTTTTTTAATAATCGTTTTGCGGGGATCAATACTGACTGTTTTGGGCTCAATAATTTCATATTCGTTCATTTTTATAACCTTTCCCAGCGGGTACTCCATGTATTGGAGCCCCGCTGTGCATGTTGGCGTTAGTCTTCGATATAATCTTCGGCAGCCGTTTCTTCTTCTGCAGAAATTTTACCGTTCATTGCCTCGGTCAAAAGGTTGTTTTCTTCCTTATGGAGTTCGGCGGCAAATTTATTGATTTCGGGAAAAAGGTTTTCCGGAATCGCAGTTTTCCTGGTAAAATCCGTTACGACACTTGCCAGAAGCGGAACAGTTCGAATTTTACGTTTGTACTTTTTGAGTACATCAGACACGAAGTCAGCATTGCTCGAAACAGTTTCTTTGATCGAATCAAGAAAAATCTGATCGGTCAAGGACATTTTATGCTCTTTCAGGGCTTCTTTGATTTCAGTAATACCCGGTCGGAACTTAAAGAGTTCTTTTTCGTCATCCATCAAGCTTTCGACGCCTTGAGTATCATGGGGGACATCGATGGACTTACTGTCATCAGATTCATCATCAGTGGCCGCATTTTCTTCGGATTTATGTTCCGCTGCAATCGCCTTTGTGGAAACTCTTTGGTTATTGTACCTTTTTTTGCACGCTTTGAGATAAATATCTTTGGCATCACCGGCATAGATTTTATTAAGAATGGGACGAACGCAGTATTCACTCGGAAGCTGATCAACTGCAAATCCCATATCAATGCAAAATTTTCCGTATGCAATCTTATGCGTGATTGTTCCGGGCGTAAAACCTCGATCTTGGAGATAGGTCCTCAGATTATCGAATCCGACCTTTTTATACAGATTGAATTTTTCGACACAAAACAACGCAATGGATGCTAAATTCGAGGATATTTCATATCCATTGAAGGTCTCCTCGCAAAGTTCAAGTACAGCCGTTTTTTCTGCATCAGTATCCGGATGTTGAAGACCGCCAGCGAAATAGTCTTCAAAGTTTTCGTAATTCTCCATAATAAAACCTTTCTTTGTTTGGAGTTGCTTACACTAAAATTTTTAAATAGTACATTTTGATTTTCTTTTTATTGTTAGTTAACCTCCTTATGTTCTTGAGTTGTCATAAACGACACAATATCAGGCAGATAGTATCTTACAGTCTTATCTCCAATAAGTCTGCGCTTGAAGTAAGGAGCAAAAACTCCGTCAGATTCAAGCTGCCGAAATTGGGAATAGCTGATCGCCAACATTTCTGCTGCCTCTTTTCCGGTGATGAGTCTATGCTGGACAGGCGGGGCGAGTTCACCGTATTTGGCGAGATGAGTTAAATTTTTAGCAATTACAGAATATTCAGACACTGTAAGGACACCCGGCTCGATCAGTGCCCTGATCAGAGCCAGGATAGTTTTGACAACTGTCTGTCTGAGTCCGTTATTCTGCATTATTTCCTCCTGCTTTGCATTTAAAATACGCCGCCAAGAGTGAAATTACAATAAAACAAATAGAGATAAAAATAATAGAATTTGGACAATGCTGACTTGTTTTTTTTCAATCTTGATGTATTGTATATCAGAGGTGTGAAATGGAAAAAATTTTTTTTGAAGAATCGGCGTATAAAGCCGGGTTGAATGACAGATATCTGAGTTCAAACAAGAGTTGTAACGTCTTGTTTAATTGGTTTGATGCTCCTGATCACCGCTGGAGCAGTGGCAGTCAGCAACACTTTTTTGAATGCGTTGCAGATATTATAAATGAAAATAATCCGCAGAACAAAAAATTGACGACGGCAGCTGTTTGTAAGCGGTATCAAAGATTCAGACAACAAACACCGGAACAACATTTGAGGATTGAAGCATAATTATGGAAAACAATTGAAGCTATTGCAGAGATTCCGGTTTCTGTTGAGTATGACAATAATAATTTTCCGTTATCGAAAATTTTTCAAGAAAAACTCGATAAAATATGGATTCAAAGCCACAAAACATTAGATCTTATCTTCAGCACAAACAGCAGATACACTCTGAATCGAAAAGATATCATTGCTTACGGTATTTGGATTAATTATGAACTTGCCCAGCTTGTATTGAAAAATTGGTCTATTGATTTTCCCAGATTGCCAATTGAACTTGCATTGATCAAAAATGGTCACGGACAGTTTCTTGTCCTTGCGGGGGCTCAAATGGTTAAAAATACAAAACTCGGAGAAAAGCATCAACATATTCGTTTGAAGCGTCAGGAAATAATAGACTCCGGCATGGTAGAAGAACGTGAAGATTTGTTCATACTTAAAGAATCTGTTGCCTTTTCATCACCTTCGTCGGCAGCTTCTGTATTGGCAGGGATTAATATAAACGGACAAATATATTGGAAAGATAACCGCGGCAGAACGTTTCGGGAATTGCATCCGGATTTTGACAAAATAAAAATAAAAAGAGGACCGGGAAGACCGAAAAAGTCTTCCTGATCCTTGCGTTTATTTTCAGCTTAACAGCTTCTTGATTTGATTGAGAAGCTCTTGCGTAGGCTCTGGCTTTGAATTAAGTAAGTCGAGGACTTTTTGAACCCGTTCTTTCAGGGTGTTTGGGGATGAGTCCGGTAAAATTGCTTTTATTGCCAACTGCTGGGCATCTTCACCGACGTGAGTGTAATATTTGTCGGCAATATCACTGTCGGTTCCCAGAATTGACAGCAGCACTGCTTTCGGGACTCCGGCTTCGGCACAGAAGCTGGCGAAGCTGTGGCGCAGCGAGTGAAAGCCATAGACGGTCATTTTCTTATCTCGTCCCGGAACAGATACTGACGGCTCAAGTCCGATCCAGCGGATCACCCGCAATACATCCATATTAACAAGATTGTTACCGGTATTTTTCCCTCTGGAATCACGACGGTTGTAACGCTCGGCTGATTTGGGGCATACATACAGATCTACTTTCCATGCTTCTGCTTCTTTCAGAACCCGGTATAATTCTTCGGCGATCGGAATCGAAACTTCCTTGCCGGTCTTGAATTGTTTTACATAAATCCGCTTGTGGGGCAGATCGATATTTTGCCATTGCAGCAGTACGCAGTCTTTCAGCCGCTGCCCGGTGAACATTCCCAAATAGTAAATCACCCGGATTTCCGGCTTGTTTATGACCTTGTACCTGTCATCAGCCAGAACGTTCTGCAACTGTTGTTCCTGTTCTCTGGAGAATGCCTGCCGTCTGACTGTTGTACTTTGCTCTTCACGCATACTGCGGAGCAGAGATTTGGCGGCAAATGGATTGTCGCCGGAGTAATAATCAGACAGGCAGGAAAATATTTTTCTCAAGCGTTTGATTTTCCGGTTGTGGGTATCGACAGCCTGTGCTTTTTGCCGCATAAAGTCGGCAAATTCGGAGGCTGTTGAACTTTCAACCTCCGCTATTGAAGTAATCGGTACTTTCCGGTCAGGAGAAGAAACGAACTCAACAAAATCTTCATAGGTCTTTTTGTAGGAAAGATGCTCGCTGACGGTATGCGGCATTGCCCGGTTGGGATGTTTCTCATATTTGTTCCATCCTTCTGACAACGGCAGCATTTGGGCTTGACGTGAAAATCCCTTGATCGCATTGATCTGGGCGAAAGCCACTTCCTGATTAGGGGCTTCATAAACAGCATCCAGATCCGCCGCTTTCTGCACAGCTTCATCTTCGTTGGATGTTTTCAATGCAAATTCTTTGCGAAGCCCATTGGCAATAGTGAGGCGGTAGTAGTAGTTACCGCCTTTGTTTTTCTGTCGGAGTTTGCCGCGAAGTTCTTTCATCCGTTTGGAAATCCGTTGCCGTTTTTGTTCCTGTTTCATAAATACATAACCTGTTTTGGCAGATTATGGCGTAACATAGCACCAAAAAGGCCCGAATGCAAACGGAACGGGGAAGAAATGGGGAAAATACGGCAATTTAAGCAGAAAAATGGTGGAGCAGATGGGAGTCGAACCCACGACCTTTACGATGCGAACGTATCGCTCTAGCCAACTGAGCTACTGCCCCGTATTAAATTGTCAATGCGCTTAATATACACCGGATTTTATACTTTGTCAAGCAAATCCAGGGAAATTTATACAACTTTCAACAATTCTTCCGCAATAAAACAAGCAGTTATGCCTGTTTTTCCGGGAAAATTATCGCTTTGGCAGCAGTATAACGACGCAAAAACTCTTCCAGCTCTGCCGCGGGAACTATTCCGCAAGAAGCAAATTCCGCACACAAACGCTGAGGATCGGCGGCAGGTGATGAACTGCCGTTGCCTTTACCGAAATTGCCCAGCATCGCATTCTGAAGTTCCGCAGCCAAATCCACTCCGCAATCACTGTCACCCGGTACATTTCCGCACAATTTTTCCAGTTCAGAACAAATTCTTTCCCGCTCTGCACGCGCCGCAACGATCTGCTTTTCCAACCGCTGCACAGCTTTTTCATCGCCTCCGGATGATTCCAGAATCAACTTCGCAAAGCTCTGCAATTTACTGAATCCGGCAAGACTCTCTTCTGACGGAAGTTCCGGAATATTACCGGATTTCCACGCATCATACGCCTGAGCAACCTGCATTGCCAATGTGTCAAAACTTTCCTCTTTTTTCCGCTGAGCATCACGGCGTGCCTCATTCAATGCCGCATCAAATTTGTGCAACACCTGCTCTTCCTGTGAACGGGTATCGCGGCAGCCGATAGAACGCAGTTCCTCCCTGATTTCACGAATACGACCGAGATTTTCCAACGGTTCAGCGGTCAATTTCTCAACTTCAGAAATCAACTCCTTCGCCCGGTTCTCTTTGGCAGAATACTCCGCTTTGCGGGCGTTGAAAAAGTTATCCATCGCCTGATTGAATTTCTGGAAAAGTTCCTGATCCCCCTTCCCGGCAAATCCCGCGTTGCGGAACTCTTCCCGCAGCTGGCGCGCCCGACGGGGATCGGTAAGATTTTCCGCCTCAGCGATCAACGCAAGTTTTGCCTCTTCACTCTGATGGAACTTCGCATCACGGGCATCCAGCGCAACTTTGCGGGCATTGAAAAACTTATCCTGTGCCGCCCGGAAACGCTGATAAAGCTCATTTTCTTTTGCTCCCGCACGGGGAAGTGTCTTCCACTTCGCCTGCAACTCGCGCAATTTGGCAGCAGTATTTTTCCAATCCGCAGAATCTGCCAAAGCCTCCGACTCCACACACAACTGCTCTTTTTCTCCCGCGGCGATCTTCTGTATCTGCCGTTTGCGGGCAAAATATTCATCGATCCGGCGCTGAAGCTGACGACTCAAATCCAGATAACGGGGATTGATCTCTTCGCTCTTTTCATTGGGAACACTGCCCAGACTTTTCCATTTTTCCCGCAACTCATTGAGTTTTTTGGATGCGGCGGTCAGCTCCTCTTCCGGAGCGGCAAGCATCTTCTCCAATTCAGCACAAACATCCAGTTTCCGGGTGTAACTTTCCCACCGGGCAAGGTCGATGGTCTCATAATGTTGCGACAACCTCACCCACGCTTTGTGGTGAGCATCATTATACCGCTGTGCCGCCTGACGGGGAATATTTGCCAACTGGGCAAATGCCGCTTCGATCTCTTTTTTCCGCTCCTGCAAAGGCGCGATATCTTCCGCCGCGCAAAGGGTTTCCAATTCAGCAGCCAAAGCCAATGCGGCCTCTTCGGCAGCTTTGACCGCCGCCGCATCTGCCAGTAATACTGCTTTCAAGGGTTGAAGTTTTTCCAAAAGTTCACTGCCGGGAGTCAACTCATTGATCTCTTTTTCCAGAGCTTCGATCTCTTTGAGTGTTGCCAAATCTCCGGCGGCGATCAACTCATCTGTTTTCACTGCCAGCTGAGCGATTTTTTCCTGCCGGGCATTGTAGAGCGCCTCTCCCTCATGAGCGGCTTTCAGAGCCTGCGCAAAACGCTTATCCAACAATTCGGCGTATTCAGGAGGAATACTCCCGGTCAAATTGTAAGCATCACTGAGACGGGCTATCTCTGCCTGATAATCGATATTTCCCGCCTGGGCAAGTTTTTCCAATGCGGCACAAATATTTTCTTTCTCATGCAGTTCATTCAGCAGATTTTCCGGTAATTCACTCATTTCGATTCTCCCAAATATTATTGATAATATGTTGTCACGTTGCTTATTATAGCACTCACCGGGAAAAAATCAACACAATAATTGCATTACAGCTTGATTTTTTCAAATAAAAAGCTATATTCAGTAGAAATACAGCCTGTTTTCATGGTTGTAACTGCGGTCAGCATGCAGCAGTTGATTTTTTTCAATCACATATTTCTGAGGATAAAAAAATGGCAGAAACCAGACAATTTAAAACTGAAGTTCAACAGCTTTTGCAGTTGATGATCCACTCACTTTACTCCAATCGCGACATCTTCCTGCGCGAATTGGTCGCCAATGCGGCAGATGCTTTGGATAAGGCGCGTTTTGAAAGCCTTACCGATCCGGATTCCGCCCGGGAATGGAAAATCACCATTACTCCGGATAAGGAAAACAAAACCCTCTCAATCCGGGATAACGGTATCGGCATGACCGGCGAAGACGCAGTCGAAAATCTCGGAACCATCGCTAAAAGCGGAACTAAAGCCTTCCTCAAAATGCTGGAGGAAAAGGGCGAAAACAGTGCGGATATTCCGGAATTGATCGGACAATTCGGTGTAGGTTTCTACTCTGCATTCATGGTGGCATCCAGCGTGGAAGTCATCACCCGCCGGAAAGATTCCCCTGCGGTCTGCTGGCGCAGTACCGGAGAAGGCAGTTACGAACTTGATGCCGCGGAAAAAGAGGATATCGGTACTGAGATCATCCTCAAACTCAAAGATGATGCGGAAATATATCTGGAAAGCTGGAAAATTTCAGAAATCGTTCACCGTTACTCCGACTTTATCGCCTATCCGATAGTCATGCCGGAAGTTAAAGTCAACGAGGACAAAACTGAAACCGTTTCAGAGCGCACCCTCAACTCCCAGAAAGCGATCTGGCTGCGCAAACCTTCGGAAATTACCGATGATGAGTACAAAAGTTTCTATACCCACCTTGCCAACTTCAGCGGCACGGAGTATCTGAAAGCTATCCACATGACCGCAGAAGGAACCAGTGAGTTCAAAGCCCTGCTCTTCCTGCCCAAACAGGCGCCATTCAATCTGCTGATGCCGGATATTCAGAAGAAAGGTCTTCAGCTCTATATCAAACGCATGTTCATTACCGATGAGTGCAAAGAACTTATCCCCGACTATCTGCGTTTTGTCTGCGGCGTGGTGGATTCCAGTGATCTGCCGCTGAATGTCTCCCGCGAGATATTGCAGCAGAATCCGCTTCTGGGCAAAATCCAGACAGCTGTTACCGGGAAAGTACTTTCTGAGATGAAAAAACTCCTTGAAAACGACCGGGAAAGTTACGAGAAGTTCTTCGTGGAATTCGGCAGAATTTTGAAAGAGGGACTCCACACCGACCGGGTCAACGCGGAGAAAATCAAAGATCTGGTTCTCTATGAATCCATGAATACCGCTGAAGGCAAACGCATTACTCTGAAAGAGTATGTGGATGCCATGCCGGAATCCCAGAAGGATATTTACTATATTTCCGGTGACAAGCGGGAAGCGGTCGCCGCCTCTCCGGCACTGGAATATTACCGCAAAAAAGGTTACGATGTCCTTTTCATGACCGATCCCATTGATGAATGGGTGATGCAGTCAATGTATCAGTACGCCCAAAAGTACTTCAAATCGGTCAACAAAGGTGATTTTGAAGACAAGGAAACAGAGGAAAAAGTCAAAGCGGATGCAGAAAAATTTGCCCCGGTTGCGGAATTCCTCAAGACAGCACTGGAAGATAAGGTCAGCGAAGTCCGCTTTTCCGGCAGATTGACCGACAGTCCCTGCTGTCTGATCACCGACGGTCAGGCGCTCAGCCCCCACATGGAACGGCTTTTCCGGGCAATGAATCAGGAAGTTCCGGTGAGCAAACGTATTCTGGAACTCAATGGTGACCATCCGTTGATCAGTGCATTGGCGGCAAAAATCTCTGCCAATGCCGATGATGCCCAGTTGAAACGTTTCGCTCAAATCCTTTACGGACAGGCATTGCTGCTTGAGGGTTCCCCCCTGCCCGATCCTGCCGCCTTTGCCAAAGAGGTGGTAGAACTGCTCTCTGCGGCAATAAAATAACTGCGGACAACACAAAAGTTTTTGAAAATCCAGTCTATGCGACTGCCGGTTGAACTTGCAAAGTCGATCGGCAGTTTTTTTTTTACCTCTCAGGTGTAAGAAAATCCAATTTTCAGGCAGTAGTAGTGTAGACAACCTGTTGAAGGGAAAATTCCATAAGTTTTCAAAACAAAAAAGGGAGTATAAAAATGGTCGACGATCTTTTTAATTTATTATGGGAGCATTGGCGTTTGGTCATAGGATTGATCATAATCATTGCCCTGGGACTCTTATTTGCCAAAAACGATAAGCCGCAATCCAATCTTGAAAAATTCTACTCCATCGACATTGATCTGATTGCCGCCGGAATATATGAAGCAGCATTGCAGCAACAATTCATGAAAGACCCTCTTGCCTGCCGTCAGGAGGTCATTCAGCACAAAAGAAAACGTTTTCTCTTTATCACCGCCCGGCATGAGAAAAATATCACCGATCAATTTGTTTCTGAAATGAAAAGAAGAAAGATACTTTTCCACGATGACAAAACCGAAGCCAGATGCAATGCGATTCTTTCGCAACTGGCAAATGTGATGCCCGAAAACTTCGCCCCGCCGAAAGCGATCTATATATTGGATACCCCGGCAGTAAACGCCTGCTGTCTGCCCGATGGCACAATAGTTGTTTTCCGCGGGTTGATCGAATCTTTCAACGATGATGAACTGGCATGGGTAATTGCCCATGAACTTGGTCATGGAATTGCTCATCATACGGCAGAAATGCTCTCAAAAACGATGGTTCAAAAACTGGCAATAAAAGAGTTTACCGAGAAAGACTCCAACTTGTTCAAGATCGTCGGCTCTCATATCGCCGCATTTATAACCAATCTCAAATACAGCCGGATACAGGAAAATGAAGCAGACCGTCTGGCATTATTTTATATGAATAAAGCCGGATTCAATATGCAGGGAGCAGTCACGACATTAAATAAATTCAAGAAGAGTGCCGGAAGCCCCGACTGGACAGAGTGGCTGTCAACTCATCCTCATCCGGAAAAACGCTTGAAAAATGTGGAAAAAGCGATAACCCAATTAAAAAAAGACCCGGATCATGTCTGGGGCGGAATGAAAGATATACTGCTGGAAAAAGCAAAGGTAAAAGCTATCGAAATTTACCTGAAGAAAAAGAACAGTGATTCTTCAGAAGAGCAAATCGACAACGACTCCTCACAGGAAGAGGCTCTCCCGGCTGCATGAGTTCCGGGACTCTGTATCACGGAAAAAATAATCCTGCAAGCTCCCGAAACGCTATTGCCGGCTGCTTGCAGGACTTCTTTATGCTTCAATAAACGTACCGAAATCTCTCATGCTCCACACCCGGATATCCCGGGCGGCAAGAAAGCGCATCTGTTCCTCAAAAAGTTCCCACGGGGTACTGCACCACGGGTGCGGTTCATCCGGCACACCGTGAAAGAGCAGAACAGCCGCACTATTCTCATCAGCAGAGTTTTCCAAAGCCTCCATTGCCTCGGAAAAATGAGCCGCCTCCTTTTCACAGACAGAGAAACAGGGAATCCGGTACAAATCGGTATTTTTATGCCACAAAGCCCTTTCCGTGGTTCTGGCGAAACGCACTCCGCACTCCCGTAAAACCGGAACGGCATTGCCCGCATACGGTCCGCCCGGATAGGCAAAACTTACCGGCTCCGGTATACCGTAATTTTGCAAAAAGTTATTGAGTTCCGAAATCTCCCGGCGGCACTCCTCTTCGCTTTTTGAACGCAGATCCGGATGATTCACCGTATGATTGCCGATCTCAAAACCGGCACGGTGGATTGCCAAAATCCCCTCACCATCCAGAAATGCCCCGGGAAATTTCTCATACCAAACCGCAGGAGTGGAGATGAAAAACGTCCCTCCGAACCCAAGTTCTTTCAAGAGCGGAACAACTTGAGTCAAATGATTAACGCAGGCATCGTCAAAGGTCAAAACCACATTTTTCTGCGCCATAAGTCACCTCCATCCCCAAGCGATCACATATTATCCAACAACCAGGAAAAATCTTCTGCCATCTCTTTCAGAGTCACAGGCATGGCAATTCCGCCGCCCAGTGAGAAAAATCCGGAAAAGTTGTGACAACGCAGAATACTGATCAGCTCCTTGACCTCACCATTGCCGCGGGCAAGCGGCTGCGCCGTACCATCCCAAAGCGCATCAACAATATCCAACTGACCGATGGACTTGATAAATCTGCCGATACGGTAGGAGTAAAGGAAAGGATGTTCACCGGCAAGAGCAAAGCCCGCCGGATTGAAACAGGCACATTTTCCGCCAAAATCCTGAACCATCTTTGCCGCAGATACTGCACTCTGATTCACGTTGCGGAAAAATACCTCGATCCCCGCCGCCTGAAGTGCGGCTGCCGCAATCACCGCTCCGACCGGCAGAATGGCCCGACGGATTCCGGCACTTTGCAGCAGAGTGATCAATTTTTCCGGATCATCCGGAGTCACCGGCACGCTCAAAGCACTTATTTCAATACCTTCTTCCCGCAACTCAGCCGCCGCTTTGGCAACTTTTTCCGGAGCCATGAAGGCGCAGGCTTTGCCCTGAATGTAGTCCAATTCAATATATTTTATACCGCAGTTTTTAAGATTCTCCACCATTTCCGGCACATAACGGCCGGCAAGGCGGGATGAAGCGGTAAGACCAAAGGACTCCTTAGCCATCCGGTCAGCAAAAATCGCCGCCCGCTGAGCAACACAATCGGCGCACTCCGGATTATCGCAAAGGACAAACGCCGGATCTTCCGCCCCCAGAGCCAAGCCGATCTCAAAAAGATCTTTGGACTTGATCAACCGCACCTGAGAGTTGCCGATACGGGAAATTTTCATCACCCCAGCCTCCCGGAAATAGCGGTCAATGCCGATAAAATCCCGGTGCGGACCGGGATAATAATTCCAGGTTTTGGTAATAGTTTCACCCTCAGGAGTGGTAAAGGTGTTGGTGGAACTGCCGAGATAGGGCAGCTGCAAAAGCGCCTCCACACCATGCAAAGAGGTGTTCCGATCCTGATCCACTCCCAAAAGGCAGACGTAACCATCCATCTCTGCCAAACGGGTAAAGGGGGTGTTTTCACCATGTGCAGTATCGGCTTTCCAATGGTCGCGGCAAATCGCTTCGGCATCCGCTCCCAGCGCAGCCAGAGTTCCCACGGGACAGGGACTGATAACAGCACCGGGACGTTTCTTCAAGGTATCGGTCAAAATTCCCAATGCCCCGAAAACCGGAACCAACAGAGTGCCTTCAGAACCCAGCACTTCCAAAAAAGCATCTATCACTGCATCCGGGCCGCCATCGACCTGACCGAGACTCAAAAGCGAACTGTGCAAAAGCACTTTGTCGCCGCGTTTCAACCCCATCTCCTGAAGCCCGACAATAATTTCCTGTTTTGTCATAATAATCTATCTCCTTATGATTGTTTAAGTTCTCAAATTTCCGCCACCAGACGGCAGGGCAGTTGAACCACCTTTTCCATACGGGCAAAAAGCGCAGTCAAAAGCACCTGTCCATCCGGCAGAGCCGCCAGATTCACCGGCATACAAACAGTGGTGATCCCCGCTCCGAAAAGTTTCAAAAACACTCCGTGCAGTGCAACACTTTCGTAAACATCTGACACCAGCAGATGACAGCCGGAAGATATTATCCACTCCACCGCGCTGTCATCCAGATAAACAGTGCGCTTTTCAATATCTGTCGGATCAAGTTCCCCCAGCGCATTGATCACCAATGCCGGAGTGGATGGAACTCCGCCTGCGGCACGCTCCAGATCAGCGGCACTCACCGCCCCTCCCCCGCTTTTGAAATTCATATGGATAACCGTTGCCGGAACCCGGTAAACCTCTTCCAAAGGGAAATTATCTGCACTTCTGCCGTCTGCAGTCTCGGCTATATGGCCGGGAAAGTCGATATATGTACCGCACATCCCATCGTGCCGCACAGTGTAAACCACCCCCGTATACTCTGTCGAACCGGACTTCAAGAACTTTTTTTCCTCCGTTATTTCTGCAGGAAAACGTTCTCCGATAAAATCCCAGGTCAAATCAATCAGCTTCATCATTAAACTCCTTTACCACTCTGAAGTAAAAACATCTTTTTTCAGCCGGGTATTATCCTTTACTCCATAACGTTTAATATCATTGGGAGGATATTTACAAAAGAGAGTTTCAAAACTCCGGCCGCCAAGAGCTTCAAGGGAAACCGTTGAATTTCCCTGATTATGCAGAGCCAGACGGGTAACTCCGGGCAGATTCCGGATAAAGCCCAAATCGGCGGCACTCACCCGCAAAGATTCCAACTTTTTACCGCGCAACTGCCGCCACGGACGGAAATTTTCCGCCAATGCACTGGGGCGGCCGTTTTTCATAATTATCATCCGCCATACTGCAAGATGTTTCAACTCCTTCATCCGGTTGATCACTGCGACCGGAGCCGGATCGTGCCAACAACTGCCGATCAAAGCCAGTTTTTCTATCCGGCTGGAAGCGATGAACTTTTCCGGAACCACTCCCCCCCGGATAATAAGTTCTTTCAAAGGCAGCTCCCGGCAGCTCTGCCATGCTCCGGCATAATCCCGGTGACCGGAAAAGATCCGCAAAACTTCCAGCGGCATATCTTTCAACAGCTCCGGAGAAAAATTATCCGCACCGGAGATCTCAATATCCAGGAAGCGGAGTTTAAGTTTTTTCAGAAAACTCCAATCCCCGACCCGCCGGGAGGATATTTTGAGTTTTTCCAACGGCAGTTGAGCAAGATTATCCAGCTCACCCGGAATGTAACGGAATCCGGAAAGTTTCAACTCTGCCAGAGGCATATTTCCCATAAATCCGAACCGGGAACAATCCCCGTGTATCTGCAATTTTTTCACCGGTTTGCCCTGAAGGGAATTGAAATCAAAATTTCCGGCAAACGTCTGAATGGAAACCGTATGCAATTTCGGCAATGACTCCGGCAACGCAACTTTCCCAAGGGGTATTTGCCGGAAATCATCGATACTGAAGGTGGATAATTCCGGGATTTGAGCTTTTTCCAATCCGGAAACTTCAAGGTTGTAAATACGCAAATTCTTCAGTTTCGGCAGATTCAAAGCACTCAGATCCACGCTGCGGAAATTTTTACTGCCGATAAGTTCCAGAGTTTCCAAATCCGCAAACTCATTGACTTTTGCTGCATCAAACTCAGCACCGGCAAGGAGTTTCACCCCGTTTTCACCATCAACAGGCGGCAAAGGAGGAACTTTCCCCCAGAATATTTCCGTAAATTCCAGAAACTCAACCATCGCAGGCAGAACGCCGCTGCCGCCGATCTTCAAATGAGTGATCCGTTTTTCTGCCGCTTCAGGAACTTTGACCGGAACCGGAATATTTTCCGGCTTTGCAGCCGGTAAGGCCTTTTTCCCATGACGGTGCCAAATCACAGTGGAGCCGATCTTTAACTGGTTGATAAAGCGCGGCATACGGGGAATTTGATAATAAATGCGCGGATTTGCCCGGTAAGCGGCAACTCCGGATAACTCAATGGCATCTCCCGACACCCTGCCCCGCAGTTCCCGGATACCCCAGGAACGCTTCTGATAGAATCCCTCAAGTTTCAGCGTTCCATCCGGGAATAATCCCACCCGGTCAACGTGAAACAACCTGCCGTCAATCGCCTCATCGGAGTAACATCCGCTGATCATCAACAATCCGAAGATCATAGAAAAAAGAACTGATTTGTTCATCAAAACCCCATTAGGAAAAAATACCCTCACCAATACTGAGGTTAATATATCACTGAAAAGATGATATTTCAAAGTTTTTTCCCGCTCCACCGCTTCGTATCGACAAAAAAAAGTGAACCGTATCTGCAATCCTCAATACAAATACGGCTCTTCATAACCACTCCTCGCGTGGTATATCTTTTTAAGATACATGTTTTACGCGACAATTCAAGTTAATTTTAATTTTATTTCAATAAATTTTACATTACCTTAATCAACATCCGGTAAAACAGCAGAATATTCTTCGATATTCTTCCGGAGCGTATCGGTCAGAGGGATTTTGGTTTGAGCGGCAAAGTCAAAGTGAACGATCACCTCCATCGCCTTTACCGCCATTACGCCTTCAGCATCATAAATGCGGTGTTCAAGGATGATACTGGTATTTTTCACCTCTTTGACCGCAGTACACACCTCAATAGATCCGGGATAGTGGAGTTGACGGGAAAACTGTATCTCGGTTGCCGCCTCGATAGGCCCGGTTTTCATTCCCGGAAACACCGGCAGCCCGATCTTTTCCATAAAAAGCACCCTTCCTGCCTGTAAATATCTGACAATAGCCACGTTATTGACATGACCGAGCAGATCAAGGTCGCCCCAGTCGATACGCAGTGATAATTTCTGCATCCTCATAAAAAAACAATTCCCAAACTTACTTTCAAACATTTGTACCTGAACTTAATATAATATGATCGGCAATTTTTACAACTTTTATCCGAAAAAAATACATTTTTGACTTTGCAAAATCTCAACTGCTTGTTATATTAACGTAGAGACAACTGCAAAACAATTTTGCAAAAGAAAGGAATTTACTATGCTTAAAGGTGTACCGGGGATCATCTCCCCTGATCTGCTCAGAATCCTCGCCCAGATGGGCCATGGTGACGAAATCGTGCTTTCCGATGCCCACTTCCCGGCATATTCCATTTGCCCCAACGTGGTCAGAGCCGATGCCTCATCCTCCCCTGAAATGCTGGAAGCGATCATGAAAATGATGGAACTTGACCAATACGTTGACAACCCGGTCATGCTTATGGAACCCGTTCCCGGCGATGCCATCGATCCGGAACTCCTTGCCGAAGTCAAAACCACTCTCGGCAAAGATGCTGAACGCATTGATTACATTGAACGTTTTGCATTTTATGAACGCGCCAAAAAAGCCTTCGCCGTCGTTGTTACCGGTGAAAGCCGCATTTATGGCAACATTATCGTAAAAAAAGGTGTAACTTTGCCCTGACACCACTTGATAACAACACAAATATGGTGTATAGTTAGGTAATCGCAACTTTTTTCGTAAAAAAAGGAGAAAAAAAATGAGCGAAGCAAAAAATATCGGTGAGAAACGTTACTACGGCAGTATGCCCTGTATCGGCATCCGCCCGACCATCGACGGTCGCCGCGGTGTTCTGAAAGTCCGGGAATCTCTGGAAGAGCAGACCATGAATATGGCAAAGAGCGCTGCCAAACTCTTTGAAGAAAATCTCCGTTACGCAGATGGTACTCCCATCAAAGTCGTTATCGCAGATACCACCATCGGCAGAGTCGGTGAAGCCGCCGCCTGTGCAGATAAATTCCGCCGCGAAGGAGTGGATATCACCCTGACCGTCACCCCCTGCTGGTGCTACGGAGCAGAGACCATGGATATGGATCCCAATACCATCAAAGCGGTTTGGGGATTCAATGGTACGGAACGTCCCGGAGCGGTCTATCTGGCATCCGTCCTTGCCACCCATGCCCAGAAAGGTCTGCCTGCATTCGGAATTTACGGACACGATGTCAAAGATTGTGACGACACCAAAATTCCCGAAGATGTCAAAGAAAAACTGCTCCGCTTCGGTCGTGCCGCGGTTGCGGTTGCCACCATGCGCGGAAAATCCTACTTGCAGATCGGTTCGATCTGTATGGGTATCGGCGGATCTATCATCGACACCGACTTCATTGAAGATTACCTCGGTATGCGCGTTGAATCCGTGGACGAGGTGGAAGTTATCCGCAGAATGACCGAAGGAGTCTACGATAAAGCTGAATTTGAAAAGGCTCTCGCCTGGACCAAAGCCAACTGCATCGAAGGCTTCGATAAGAACCCCGCCGAACTTCAGCGCACCCGTGAAGAGAAGGATGCCGACTGGGAGTTTGTGGTCAAGATGATGGTCATCATCAAAGATTTGATGAGCGGCAACAAGAACCTGCCCGCCGGATGCGAAGAAGAGATGGTCGGTCACAACGCCATTGCCGCCGGATTCCAGGGACAGCGCCAGTGGACTGACTTCTATCCCAACTGTGACTTCCCCGAAGCGATGCTCAACTCTTCGTTTGACTGGAATGGCGCCCGTGAACCCTACATCCTTGCCACTGAAAACGATGTTCTTAACGGCGTGAGCATGCTTTTCATGAAGCTGTTGACCAACCGCGCCCAGATGTTTGCCGATGTCCGCACCTACTGGAGCGGTGATGCGGTCAAACGGGTCACCGGTTACGATATTGAAGGCAAAGCCAAAGAAGCTGACGGCTTCATCCACCTGATCAACTCCGGCGCCTGCTGTCTGGATGCCAACGGTGCCGCCAAAGATGCCGACGGCAACGGAGTGATGAAACCCTGGTATGAAGTTACCGAAGCTGATCAGAAGGCGATTTTGGAGAACTCCACCTGGAACTATGCTGACCTGGGTTACTTCCGCGGCGGCGGTTACTCCTCCAGATTCCTGACCACAGCCGAAATGCCCATGACCATGATCCGTCTCAATCTGGTCAAGGGACTCGGTCCGGTCGTTCAGATCGCAGAAGGCTGGTCGGTGAATCTGCCGGCAGAAGTTTCTGACACCCTTTGGAAACGTACCGACTACACCTGGCCCTGCACCTGGTTCACTCCCAGAATCACCGGCGAAGGCGCATTCAAATCTGCCTACGATGTAATGAATTGCTGGGGAGCCAACCACGGAGCGATCTCCTACGGTCACATTGGTGCAGACATCATTACTCTTTGCGCCATGCTCCGAATTCCGGTCTGCATGCACAACGTGGAAGAGAAAGACATCTTCCGTCCGGCCGCATGGAACGCCTTCGGCATGGATAGAGAGGGTGCCGATTACCGCGCCTGCGAAAACTTCGGTCCGCTTTACCGCTGAACCGCAGTAAGTAGATCTGCAAAGAGCTGTTGCGAAAGTGACAGCTCTTTTTTTGCCCCGGCGGCGGCAAACGTGCCGCTCCGGTGGAACTGCCGACGACGGCGCACCCATAAACCTCCGTACCTTTTGTATATTATTCCCCGGTTATCAGATAGCAGTTGCTCCCTTTGGCGAGAATGGGTATTTTCACTCGTCGGAGCCAAAGGTGAAGAGCAACTGCTTGACAGATTCCCAAAGTTATGCTACGGTAACATGTGTGTGATTCCG
>JAZUPS010000229.1:0-3429 GCA_045605305.1 Victivallaceae bacterium | reverse complement strand
CCGTGGAATCCGAATGTAATGGAACAGCGTAATGGTCGTATTGACCGTCACGGTCAGAAAGAATCATCCGTTTTTATTTGGCATCCGGTCGGAAAAGATTTCACAGAATCAGCAGTACAAGTTCGCAAGCCGGGAGATATTGTCGGGGACTTTGAGTATTTGATGCGTGCTGCTATAAAAATTGATACTATCCGAGAGGATTTGGGCAGTGTCGGACCGGTTATTGCCAGACAGATTGAAGATGCCATGTTGGGGAACGGTTCAATCTTGGATACCCGCTCGGTGGAAGAGAAAAGGAAACGGGCAAGGAAACTTGTCGCTGCGGAAAAAGCATTGCAGGAACGCATTGTAAAATTACATGAACATTTGAATGATTCCAGAAGTGATTTTCATCTTACCCCGGAACATATTGTTAATGCCGTACAAGTCGCTTTAAATATTGCGGGTAAGCCGGAGTTGACCGCTGTTTCCAAACCAGGGTTGGCAGACAATGTGGCTTTTGATGTTCCCCCGCTTTCGGGTTCCTGGGCACAAGCGTTGACAGGTTTGAATCATCCGCATACTCACGAAAAACGCCCGATTACCTTTGATCACAATGCGGTCAAGGGGCGTGAAGACATTGTTCTTGCACACTTAAATCACAAACTGGTTCAAATGTCGCTCCGGCTTTTGCGTGAAGAAATTTGGAAATTGGATGATATTAAAAATCTCCATCGTGTGGCAGTAAAGAGTATCGCAGGACTGGAAAATCCGGCAGTACTTGTCTGGTCACGTTTGGTAATCACCGGCGGAGATCACCATCGTTTGCACGAAGAATTAACCCTTTCCGGTGGTGAATTGAAACACGATTCTTTCCGGCGTTTTACAACACAGAAAGAGTTGGAAAGTTTGCTTACAGAATCCATTCCCAATGATGATATTTCTGAAAGTATCTTTGCTGTATTAAAAGAACGTTTTGACGCAAGTGAAAACTCTATTATGGCAGCAGTAGAAGCTCGATCCAAAGAGCGTTTGGAGTTTTTGAATAATACCATTGAGCGGCGTAAAGAGAGCGAAAAGAAAGATATCATCAACATTTTGGATGACCTGAAAGCCAATATCAGTAAAGAACTGGCAGAGCCGGAAATGTATCAGATGACCTTTAACTTTGCGGAATTTTCTGAAGAAGAAAAAAATCAGCTCAAAAAAGATATGAATGCTCTGCGTACCCGTTTGGCACGGATTCCGGAAGAAAAAGAACGGGAATGTGCCATTATTGATAAACATTACGCTGACCCGCAAACACGAACATTCCCGGTGGCAGTGATTTTTCTGATTCCGCAGAATAAAGCATGGGGGGCAAAATAATGGCAAAATTGTCAAAACATACAGAATGGCTCTCTTTAGTCGAGATTTCCGGACCGTTTCTTGCGGTCAGCGTTTTGGATAAAGTCTTTCCACAGGGATTGGAGGCGATCTATCCGGATTCAAAGAAAAGAATCCACAATGCTTACGAAGAGTGGTGCGATGCCCTGAATGATGAAGATCCTGCGATGGAAGAGCTTCATCAGGCATGGATCAAAATGGTTCTGACGGATTTTCTCGAAATCCCGGAAGAAATTTTAAGTTCCGGCAAGGAATATACCATCGCCGCCGAAGATGGTAATGGCAGTTTTACTCCGGATTGGGTTATCAAAGATAATGATGATAAACCAATGATTTTTGTGGCTCAATTAGCCCCCGGAGCATCTCCGAATTCTGTTTCCCGGAAGGATGACTGGGCGGCATCGGCATTGGATAAAATGACCAAGCTGTGCCGGATCAATGATGTTCGCTTGGGATTGCTGACAAATGGCGAAGAGTGGATGCTGGTCAATGCCCCAAATGGACAAACTTCCGGTCAGGTTACTTGGTACGCAAGACTGTGGTTTCAAGAGCCTAAAACTTTGCAGGCTTTTTCCTCACTGTTGGGAGTCCGCAGATTTTTTGGTCCTGAAAAGGAAAAACTTCCGGCATTACTGGATGAATCCCTGGATTGCCTCGAAGAAGTTACCGACACTTTGGGATCGCAGGTGCGAACTGCGGTCGAAGTGCTGATTCAAGGTTTGGATAAAGCCGATGAAGACCGCAACAGAGAATTGTTGCGGGATGTAAAACCTGCTGAACTTTATGAAGCCGGTCTTACGGTAATGATGCGTTTAGTATTCATTCTTTGTGCGGAAGAACGTGGTTTGCTTTTGCTGGGCAGCGAAGTATATGATACTCATTACGCTGTATCTACTTTGCGGGCGCAGTTGGCTGAAGAAGCCGATAAACACGGTGCAGAAATTCTGGAACGCCGCCACGATGCGTGGGCGAGATTGCTTTCGGTATTCCGGGCGGTTTATGCCGGTATTGAACACGAAGAACTGCGTTTACCTGCTTTGGGCGGTTCGATTTTTGATCCTGATAAATATCCGTTCCTTGAAGGGCGGGATAAAAACAGCTCGTGGAGAACCAGTAATCCGACTCCGCTTCCCATTGACAACCGTACGGTGCTTTTGCTGCTGAATTCTTTGCAGGTGTTGGAACAACCCGGTGGAGCGATTTTGCTTTCTTACCGGGCATTGGATGTGGAACAAATCGGACATATTTACGAAGGTTTGTTGGAATATACCGCAGTCCGTGCTCCTGAAATTACATTGGGGTTGCGTGGTTCGGCAAAAGCCAAAAATCCGTTGGCAGAATTGCCGACTTTGGAATCATTGGCTCTTGAATCCGAAAAGAAACTTCAGGATTATCTTAAAAAGTTGACAGATCGATCTGCGGCTGCCATCAAAAACGATTACACCAAAGATGTGGATATTTTCGTTCAGGAAAAACTGCTGGCTGTTTGCGGCGGTGATCGGGAGATGCTGGAGCGTATTCTTCCCTTTGCCAACTTTCTGCGATTGGATGCCTGGGAACAACCTTTGGTGTACCGGAAAAATGCGTTTATGGTAACCTTGGGGCAGGATCGACGGGATTCCGGAACTCACTATACCCCCAAGATGCTGACCGAGAAAATCGTAAAAACTACTCTTGAACCGGTGGTTTACCGTGGCGTGGCAGAAGGATTGCCCAGAGAAAAATGGACTTTGAAAACACCGGCAGAATTACTAAATTTGAAAGTCTGTGATCCGGCAATGGGCTCGGGAGCATTTCTGGTACAAGTCTGCCGTTACCTTGCGGATCGATTGTTTGAAGCATGGGATATTGCAGAAAAAGCAGGCAAGTTTATCAATACCGATGGCGTTGTTTGCGAGAGTGCCAGTCAAGAGCCGCTTTCTGATCTTACCGATGAAAGGATGAATACGGCAAGGCAGCTGATTGCAGAAAAATGTCTTTACGGCGTACCTGAAAACTGTGAAATATCTATTGTTAGATGCGCGTTATGAAAAAGTCAGAGCAGATGGAAATGTTGTTGATTGT
>JAZUPS010000228.1:0-2560 GCA_045605305.1 Victivallaceae bacterium | reverse complement strand
CTGTCTGGGGCAAAGATGCGCCGCAGGCATTCATAGCCGTTACAGCAAAAAACGACGCCTGCAGTTTCACTCTCGCCGCCGATGCCGGAGCCGCGATACAGAACATCCTGCTGGGAGCAGTATCCCTCCGTCTCGGACGCTGCTGGATCGGTGCCTTCAACAAACTGGAGGTCAATCAGCTGCTTGCCCTGCCGGAAGATACCGGAGTCATCTATCTTGTCGCGCTCGGATATCCGGCAGAAGAACCTATCCTTGAAGATGCCTCTGATCCGGAACACATCAAATATTATCTGGATGACAACGATCAGCTGCACGTTCCCAAGTTGACGGCTGATGATTTGACGACCTGGAAGTGATGTTGTTTTGCTGCTGCGGGAGCTTAATAAAACCCGCAGTCAGCATATCCGGTTGACTGCCAGAACAACGAAGCTGAACAACTCGCGTAATACCCCGGATATTCTTTTTTGCTTTGCGGTATCTGGTATTGATTCAGCATCATAAGGCTGGCGTTGCCGAAAAGCACGAACATTTTATCGTTGTGAGGCCAATGTCCTTTGGTTGCTGCGTTGCTGTGTTGGACAACTTTGGCATCCGGATTGATTGTTTCCATGACCAGCATCGTTTTTCCCGGTTTTTTGAATGCAGAAGCTTTGCAGTGTGAATGCCAGGAGTCATTCCATCCCAGATTCATATTGTAACTGTAAGAACGGTTTCCGCTTTCTGTCTTCGGCATCTTTGGACAGGTGTATTGGGATTCTTCTGACAAACTGCTGAGGCTGAGTTGGGTGCCGTCAGCGGGAAGTCCCAGGTAGGGCAGCACGGACTCCGAAAACTTTTTAGCCAGCGGAAAATAATCTTTGTTGTCCTGCATATAAAGAAACAAAGCTTTGCCGATTTGTCCCATGTTGTTTCCACAAGTTGTGGTTTTGGCGGCATCTCTCGCTTTCTGAAGTGCCGGCATAAGCATTGCCGCAAGTATCGCAATAATGGCTATGACAACCAGTAACTCTATAAGAGTGAAACGTCGGGCGTTGAACGGTATCGTGTTGTTTTCTTTCATAGCAGTCTTCTCCTTTTTTTTATTTTGCTGTTATCAACGGTATGATTTCCACATGATCGATCCAGGCTTTCCCCCGGGCATCCGGCGCAAGATAGAAACCGATGTAAGGCGCGCTTTTTGTGCCGATGTTGGCAGGGGCGGTAAATTCAAACTGATAACGTGTCCAGGGCAGGGTTCCTGTGAGTGAGGGTTTTAATGGCGACAACACGTTGTCGGCTCCGTTTTTTCCGAACCTGATATCCGAGAATAAGCCGCTTTGCGGATTTTTTGAATTGATGACATTTTCAAGTTTTAGATAAAAAGAAAGTTGATAACGCTGACCTGCTTTAAATAAGTTTTTGTCAATTCTCTGCCTGATAAGCCGGTTGCCTCCCGGCAGTTGCAGACGGATGGATTGCCCTTTGGTCATAAAATTTTCTCTGTCAACAGTGATGGGATGAGAGGATATCCAGACCGCTTTTTTTCCGGAATACATCCTGTTGCGTTTGATTGGACCGTCAAAATCTCCACAGAACAAAAGATTTTGTTTTTGCCGGACCGGAGCAAGAAGCACAGTTCCGCAAGTTGCCGCACTTTTGCTGCCGACTCCCGGATACCAGCGGTAGTAGGGAACACGGACTTTACATTCCGGCTGCAGGATCCTGCCACGGGAAAAGTTGGCAACGAAACTGTTGCCTTTGAGTTCCGGCATGGATTTCCGGGGAATGCGGAGTTCCGCAGTCCACATTTTGTGGGGAGTGACAGTACATTTGTATTCAAGTTTGCTGTTCCAACTCTTATTTAATTGCTGATTTTCGCTGCGAAGATCACAGAAAGTTCCGGCACTGTTGAACATGATCTGATAATAAAATTTATCTCCGGTATCAGAAGCAAAGAGCAACTCCGCCAGGTTGTCGCGCCACACTTCCACATCATCATTTTTGCGTTTGCTGCAGAGTATTTTATCTGTAAAAGGCTCGTCACATTCAATGCCGACGTAGTAATTATCTTTATCAAAGAGCATTTTTACCCGGGTGTGGACTTCAACTTTTGAGAGTCCGCGATTCGGATACAGCCAGACCGGAGTTGCTTTTTTCCACTCTGCTTCATCCAATTTGCCGTCGATTTTCAGTTTTGTTTGTATAGGTGAAGCGTAAAGTGTCCAAAGTTTGCGGTCTTGGACTTTTTTCTTGAACTCTTCCGCGCCTTCAAGGATCGGTCCCAAAAGTTCCCGGCGCATAAATTTGATTCTTTTGAGGTATTCCGGGGCATCGGCTGTCTTTTTCTCCGCCCTGTCAAAGAGAGTATTGATTCTTTTTAATTCTGCCGGAGAATAAATTTTCTGCCAGAGATCAAAATAGCTCGGACATACCGGACGGGGACCGAGAGAAGTATCTTCTATTTTTCCAATGATATCTTTCATCCAGTGCTTTTCCAGAGTCTTGTAAAAGTTTTTCATTTCATCTGCGGCAGGTCCGTACATCAGGCGGAAATGTTCTTCCAAGTCGGAGGCCAAGCGGT
>JAZUPS010000227.1:0-17216 GCA_045605305.1 Victivallaceae bacterium | reverse complement strand
CACAGGAGACTTCGATCCTGTCAAGTCATATAGTATACTGCACGTTTGCTGTTTTCGCAAATAAAAAATATTATTTTTATGCAAAAAACACTACTGTCCGGTAAAAATTACCGGAGTTAATTGAAATTGTCGGGACTTGTTATATATTAAAAACGACCAAATCCTTAATATTTAATACGAAAGTCCCGAACGATGTGTTAAAATAGCATATATTCTCAACTTTTCAACACCAGAATAAAAAACAACGCTCAAATTGAGTTTCTCGGACAGCATCGGGAACCGAATAAAAAGCTTGGTGTTTTGCGGGATGAAATTATTTGGTACACCGGCTATCAGTCGGTAAAGAAGTACCCCGGAGAACTGCGTCTGATTGAGTTTCGGGACGAAGAAAGCAGAAAAACTTATCAGTTTATTACCAATAATTTCCGTATTGCAGCATCTTCGATTGCAGAAATTTACAAGCAACGATGGCAAATCGAACTCTTTTTCAAATGGATCAAGCAGAATTTGAAGATAAAAAGCTTTCTCGGCACAAGCGAAAACGCTGTGATGTCGCAAATCTGGGTGGCGATGATCCATTATCTGCTGATTGCCTATCTCAAATTTCTGCATGGGTTCAAGTCGGGAATGACGGAGCTGACCAACCGTATTCGTGATACCTTGATGCAAAATCAGTCTCTACTGGAAGTCTTATCGCTTGACCGAAAAATCCTTAAAAAGCCTCCAAACTGGAATTTGCCACTCCAAGAGGAACTTTTCAGCCCCTTACTGCTCTGAAATTTTTACCGGACAGCAGTGAAAAAACAGTGCAAATTTGATATGATTGCGGTTTGAATGATACTATGCAATATATAGCAAAGTTTTACATCATTTGTTCCGGTGTTCATTCGGCGGATATCCGAACTTTTTTCTGAATGTATTACAAAAGTAAAAAGCCGAATGCCAACCAGTCAGAGCTGCGACATCTTTTATCAGATATTTGGGATTTGCTAATAATTGCTTAGCATGGTGTAACCGGATCTTTACCAAATTCTGACGGGTGGTCAATCCCGTGTCGCGCCTGAAAAACGCATTTAATGACTGTGGTGAAATTCCGACAAAGCGTGCGATGTCAGTAACGCTTAACCTCGCCTGAAAATAGTGGTTTTCTATATAATTCAGTGCAATTTTGGTCAAAGAACGATTTGCCCATTGTTTTTCTGCGGCGTACCAATTCTGCTGTAGGAGCAATTTTATATTATCAATAACTGCACTGCCCAGAGATTTACGGATATTGTCAAAGTGTAAATCGGCAGGCAGCTTGTTTAACAAATAAAGCAGTTCCGGTAGAACATTACCTTGAATATTCTCATCTGAAAATTCTATATTACGGTCAAAAATCTGCATGTATTGAAACGTCGAAGCAATAACCAACTCATTGCTGGTCATGCAATGAACCGTTTCAGGAGCTTGAATCGTAAGCAATTTACGTTCCTGAAAAAATTTCAACTCCCAGTATTTGTGTACATGGTGATCAAAATACTCCTGTGGCGCATCCGCATCCGGTGGAGTATCAAATTCGATTTTGTATCCGGAAGCAGAAAAGTTATCAAGATATTCAAGTACATTTTTTAGTTTTGATATGTCAAGTTTCATGTTGCAATCATTTTATTTTTATATGCTGTAAAACTTTTTTACCAAGCGTAAATATATATCATTAACCATAAAAATGCAAACATACCCGTGACAAATGTTTTCGTTTTTTATATGTCAAACTTGTTTTTTTACATTTTAATTTACTGGCAATCAGGGTTTCTGCCGTGTAAATTACAAAAGAGCAGAAATGAAAGGAAAAAAATGGACAATCAATCACTTTACCATCATGCCAAAACTCTTATTCCCGGAGGAACTCAACTGTTAAGCAAACGTCCGGAACAAATGGCGCCGGAGCAGTGGCCGCCATATTTTAAATCAGCCAAAGGCTGTTGTATCACCGATCTGGACGGTAGAAAGTTTACTGATTTTTCCTCTTGCGGTATTGGCGGTACTCTGTTGGGATTCAATGATGATGATGTCAGTGAAGCTGTAATAAGGACGATACGTGATGGCAGTTTTTCGACATTAAATCCACCCGAAGAAGTTGCATTGGCTGAACGCCTGTGTGCCATACATCCGTGGGCATCGTGCGCTCGATTTGCCCGTTGTGGGGGGGAAACCGCCGCAGTTGCTATTCGCATTGCCAGAGCATATCGCGGCAAATCAAAAGTAATCATTTCCGGTTATCACGGATGGCAGGACTGGTATTTGGCAAGCAACCTCGGCGATCCAAATGCACTCGGAGGAATGTGGTTGGGCGGATTATCTCCGCACGGTGTACCGGACGAACTTTCCGGAACAGCATTACCGCTTATCCATGGGGATTTTGAAAGATTGGAGTTATTACTCCGTGAACATGGTAATGATTTGGCGGCAATCATTTGCGAGCCGTGTAGGCATGAACTGCCGGAACCAGGATTTCTGGAAGCACTGCGCAAAGCATGTGACCAATATGGCGCAATGCTTATCTACGATGAAATCAGTATCGGCTGGCGTTACCGTTTCGGTGGATCTCATTTAGATTTCGGGGTAAATCCGGATATGGCTATATTTTCTAAAGCCATGGGCAATGGACACCCCATCGGTGCAGTAATCGGCAATGAAAAAATGATGGAATCCGGCAACAGAACATTTTTGAGCAGTACATACTGGACGGAACGTACTGGCCCGGTTGCAGCGTTGGCAACAATTAACAAAATGGAGAAAACAGATGTTGCGGCTTATGTTAATTCTTACGGGAACGAAGTAATGAAACTGTGGCAAGAGGTCGCAATTTCAGTTGGGCTGCCAATAAAAATAACCAGTAAATTCGGTTGTCTTGCATCGTTTTCATTTGATTTTCCAGGTAGTAATATTGCCAAAACGTTGTATGTGCAGTGGATGTTGGATCACAATATTCTGGCGTCAACGGCATTTTATCCGATGCTTGCTCATGGTGAAGCTGAATTAGCACTTTTTACTGAAGCTCTAAAAGATGTTTTTGGAAAAATAGCTTCGCTTGCGACTGCAGGTGAGAATGCTCTGCGTTCAGCATTGCGTGGACCGGAAGCTCATTGCGGTTTCGGTAGACTTCTGAAGTAAACTTTGTGAAGACGAACGGCTCTGTATTCAAAAAAAATACAGAGCCGTTTGTTTATCTCATTTTCTCAATAATTATTTTCCCATTGCGGCTATTATATCCCGGCAATTTGCGGCAACTGCAGCAACATCTGCTCCGCAATTCACCAAGTCAAAACCTTCCTGATAACACTCTTTCAGCCCCGGCAATGAAACTGTACCGGCAAATTTACCATATTTATGGGCTGTTTCAACAACTAATTTCCGAACTTTGTGAATTTCCGGATGATCAAATTCCGCAGGATGACCGATTGCCTGACTGAAATCCCCGGGACCAAAAAAGATCATGTCAATCCCGTCAAGCTGACAAATTTTATCCAAATCTTTCAAAGGTTCCGGGTCTTCGATTTGTACAATGACCAAACGGTTTTCATTCATGAATTTTATATATTCTTTGAAATCAAGTTGGCAATACATCCCATCGGCATTGCCGCCATCGACCGGACGCAATCCGGTCGGATAAAAACGCACCGTATGAACGATTTCTTTTGCTTCTTCCAAGCTCATAAGGTGCGGGATCATGATCCCGGAAGCGTCGGCTTCCAATGGACGGATATAATCACTGTAACACCCTTTTGCAACTCTTACAATGCAATCGCAGTCGTACGCTTTGGCAGCAAGGATCTGGGAACACATGGTGCTTTGATTGGTTGGGACATGCTCTTGACATATCCAAATCCCGTCAAAGCCGCTCATTGCGGCAATCTCGGCGGTTCTGGGACAGCTTAAATTAAGTTTGTAAGTAATGACTTTTTTACCGGAACGCATTTTATCCAGCAAACGGCTTTTACGGGGCATAATCATTTTTCAGGCTTTCATTTAATTTATCTGGATAATTTTTCTTTCAGCGAAATGATTTCACGGGCAATTAAGTCACGGAAAGAATCATATTGCTCAAAACTCCATCCGGTTGGTACACGATAACGCCCGCTGGCATAGCGTTTGCCGTCACGTCCCTGGAATTCTTTTTCAAATGCACTGTCGATATATACGGACTTTTTCATGAACAGCTTCTCATCGAAACTGCCGGTGATATCGGTAAGAACTGCTTCTGCAGATGCAGTTGAGATTCCCCGGGAACGGGCTTCTTTTATCAGATTTTCCAACGTCAGCACATAACGCAAATCGTCAACACCTTCACGCATTGCTGCAAGATTGATAGTGACACCGCCTTTGCGGGGACCATATGGAGGATAATCATAGGCACTTTCGTTATGATTACCGTCCAGATCGTTGTATGGATTGCCCATGATGTAGTTATATGCCCACATCATGTGACCGGAAAAACCTTTCCCGGCAGTTCTGAAAAACCACCCATAGATAAAACGCATACCTTCGGTCTGGGTATGACAGAGAGCATTATTGGAGTTATACGCCACGATTTTTTTATTTCTTGCGGCGGCAGTTCTGGCGATCTCATTGCAGGTATCCACATACCAGAAATTTCTGGTATTGTAGCGGATAGTGAAAATATCATGCAGATCGGCAACTTCATTCAATTGCTTCTGATACGGACGGCTGGTCTTGTACCACAAATGATCGTTGTTGACAATCAATCCCATAGCTTTCTGCCGTTTGACCTGCCAAATATATTTGGGAAGTTCGCTGGGGTTGGAAAGGACTTCGTCGTAACTGCCGAAAGTCATCGGCGGGAAATCGTGTGCTTCAGCATAATCGAGCAGCTCTTTCATTACCCGGTCATGAACCTCCTGCCATTGACTGCGAGGCAATTTGACTATCGCATCCATCAATCCGGAACAGGAAATATGAAGCGTACCACTCATATTGTTACGTTTGAATTCCTTTGCAACCACCGGCAGAAGAGATTGTTCAAAATCAATCTTAAGATCTTTGGTACCAATGTTGGAAAACTTCAGTACATCTCCCCAGGCTCCAATGGTATTCATCCCGTGTTTCGCCTGAGTGGCAATCATTTTTTCGGTATCTTCAACGGTGTAAAAATAAGTCCAGAATCCCAAATCATAGTTTTTAGTTTCAGCCAGTTCAAAATCGTTTACAGTGATCTCCAGCGGCACATCCATGCTATTTGCGCCATCGGAAATATTCAAAATGTAACGATATACCCCCGGAGTACTTTTGCTGTTTGCGGTAATCCAGAATTGACGGGAGGTATTGGCGGCAAGTTTCATCGTATCGGTATTTTCCAGATGGTCGGGTGAAACGATGAATTCTGAAGCATTCACATGATTGGTATTGCGTCTGGGAGCAGTAGCCGGGATGGTGATCGCCAATGACGGAGCATTGTCGGGGGCATATTTCACCCGCATGGTAAGTGCGGCTACCGGACGGAGCGCCCGGATACCGATGGTAAAAGGTTCATATTCATTTTTCGCCATGTGGATTTTGAAAGATGGTTTTAGCACCTCTTTATTCGGAATGGTGTTGGCGAAACACATATCCATCCAGTGCTGATCAAAACAGTACCAGCCCCGATGTTTTGCAGCCGCCGAAGGAATCGGTGCTTTCTTGTTATCAACATAGAAACGTTCGACAAAATATCCCTGCCGGATCAATTCGGCAATTTTTTCTTCAGACTCTCTATCGAGTATCTCCCGTGTGAACCTGGGCTGTTTTTTAGATGCGAATGCCAGAGGACTCGGCAGAACTTCAACTGAACGGCGTTTTTCAGATGGAATAAATTTAAGATAACCGAAATAAAAATACCCGCAAGTAGCGATACGAATGTCGCGACCGGTCATATCCACGCTGTAATCCAGCGGCACTTCCACATTGAAGTGTTTGGGAGAACTTGATGCGGTTCTGACAGTATAATAGCTATTTTCCATACTTCCGAAACGGATTTGTATGATTCCAGGATCGCCTACTGCACGAACACCTGCGTAAACATCATATTTGCCCTTGAGCTGCGGATCATAGACGAATTCCTCGTTATGAATATTTGACGGAGGATGCAGTACCGTATTGGTTTGATGCATAAATCCGGCATCGGTACGGACCCTCCAGCGGATCGGGTGTCCGACATTGCTTCCTTCCATGATGGGAGCAGGAGAAAATTTGGTAAAATCACGAACGATCACCGTACCCGCCGGGTCTTCAGGTTCAGCATCCGCAGTAACGGATGATATCGAGGTATTCTGCAAGGCTCCGGATAATGCAGAAATTTTCATGCGGTATAAATTACCTGTAAAAGGATAGTCGCGGGATGAACCGATATTGAGCGGCTGATTCAAAACCTGTAAAGTTCCGGAAACCGGATATTCAGCAACAATTTTTTTGTCAAGTTTGATGATGACACGATCGCCGGAATATTCAACAGCAAGATCGTAATCCCGACTGGATTGAAGTTTCAGCGGTAAAATTTTGTAAGCCGGTTTGAGCCCGCGTAAATAAACCAATAATTCGCCGTTACGGCCGACCATAACAGTATAACCGTTTTGGAAATTGTCTCCTTTGGTCAAAATGGATGCAAAATTTTTATCACTGATTTTGTCAAAATTGCAGGAAAAGCAGCTTTCAATTTTAAGACCGGTCAATCCGGCATGTTCCGCCCGGTGCGGCAGCTGCCAGCCTCCATTCTGTAGATGCAGGAACCAGCCGCGATCATCTTCCCTTGCCCACACAGTTGCATCCGGATCGGTAATTTTTCCATTGATCGACAGATTGCCATAATCTTTTACCGTTGCGAAACCACGACCGTCGTTACAGCGATAATCGTGAATAACAAACTCTCCGGCAGGTAATTTTGCCGGATCGTAACTGAAAAGTTTTACTGAAAAGATTTTCCCGGTAAGAGCATAGCGGCGACCATCTATTGCACCGAAATAAAGAGGTTCGGCCGTGGCGGCAAGCTTGCCGGATACTGAATAAAAGGCTTTCAAAGCACCATTTACATATATTCTCACTTTGCCTTCACCGACGGCAACAATAACTTTTGTTCTTTTGCCGGAAACAAGTCCGACATTGGATATTTTGTATGCCGGAGCCATTCCTTTGAGATTCAGCAGCAACCCTCCGTCTCGTTGTGCCATAATACAATATGCCCGGTCAAAATCTTTGCCTTTAGTTATCAGATTGGCAAAATTGGTTCGTTTGCCGATCACCTTCTGATCATAAAGGAAATCTATTTCCGCAATAAATCCTTCCTGAAAATTCAATTTATCACTGTGAGGTACTTCCACCGCCTGGTACGGTTTGAATGAACCGGTATATTTTTTTTGAGCAGGGATTCGTTGTCCATCCGGAATTCCAGGAACAAGACTTTTTACAACACCATTGGAGTTCGGCTGATTGGGTTTCCACTCTCCTTTTACCGGATTGGCAGCAGGAAGTGCCGCCGCTATAAAAAACATTAAAAAAAGCAAAAAAAACTTCATATAACATCCTTTCATATTTCAACTGTGACCGCTTCAATACCGCCGGTCCCTTTGAGCCTCGGAGGATTGTTGTAATATACTATCATGTAACGATTATCACCTAACGAAGCAACCGTAGGATATCCTGTATCAAAGCGTTCTGCATCATCACACAGAATTATTTCTTCGGAATTTGCCGCATCATGGAAATCTCCGGCACAAATCCTCATGCGTACTCCTTCCGGTGCTTTGCGGTAACCATACACCAGCAATTGTCTGCCATCAACCAGACGATATCCTCCGGCAGGTTCACCATGGATATTCATGTTTACAGGAGTACTCCAGGTTTTACCGCAATCCTCGGAATATATAATAAAAAGCATCGCTCTTTCAAACGAATTATTTTCACAATCTCGATGCGTCCGTATGATCATCGCCAGACGTTTACACTCATCATCACACCAAACGAGATATGGTTCTTCCCAGACACCGCACCCTTTATCATCAGCGGCGACTGCATGATATTGCCAACTTTTGCCATTATCAGTACTGCGATAAACCGCCGCAGAAGAACGGTATTCCGGCTTGAAACGCAATAGCTGACCTGAAAGCAGCAGTGTTCCATCCGGGCAACGGACAATATTGCCGCGATTGAATAATCGTGACGGAAATCCCGGCAACATATCAGGATATCCGGGACATGGATCAACGAAGGCTGCCTTGTTCCAGTTTTTCCCGTTATCATCAGAATACATACTGACGGTTCCCTCCGGCATCATCCAGCCGAGAAGTTTGTTGAGAAATTCTCCCTCAGGTTTATCTTTCAAAAAATCAGCGACAACTTCAGGAATGAATTTCCATACAAAACTGTGGGCGATCAAAGCCTTGTCATCCCAAAATATTCCACCATCCTGACAACCTCCGCCGGGAGCGGCATGGAGCAATTCCGGTTCGCTCCAGCTTGCTCCTGCATCAAAACTTTCTGTTTTCATCAGTTGTGAAGTAACATCTCCGTGAAATGCCTCATCCGGTCGTATTCCCGGCAACACACAATGATTGGGAGCTCTGCGGAATACCACGATCAGGTGTTGACCGCCATCCGATGATGCAACAGCTGGAAACGCTGAATAAAACTCCGGATCCCGGTATATGACTTGTTTGTTGATAATCTTCATATTACTCCTGAGCAATATAAAAAGGATTGGTCACTGCAACTGAACGGGACTTATCTCCTTCGATTTCGACCCTGAAAAACTTTTTCGCTGTATCATGAGGTACCGTCAATGTCAATTCGATTTGTGAAGTCCGGAAATTTATACACTGGATAACTTTATCATCGGCATACACCCTCAATTCTCTGATTTCACAATCGTCCGGAGTACGGGCAGAAACAAAAAGTTCATGATCTTTTGCTGTCCTGACCGTATCTCCCGGCAAAAGGCCGTCAAGCGTAACATCCGCTTCTAAAAAATGGATTGCCGGAATACAATGACCTTTTTTTATCGCATCGGTAAAACTCTTTTGAGATGGAGTGCCATCCAAATAAAGGAAATTTATACAATCTCTTTCAATCAATCTTTGCACACCGTAATAATCAATAGACACCATTGCCGTGATACGATTGCCGGAAAGCCAGTGTTTTTCAACCTCGGTTCCGGCGGCAGAACCGAAGTGATGGATGTCGACCGCATCGTATGGATAATTACGCCAGTAATCGCAGGTCGGGTGTGTCGCACTTGCCACACCGCCGTGAGCATGAACATGATCGAGGGCTTCTCGAAGATAACGGTCTACAGCCTCATCGGAAAAAAATGACCGGGTGAATTTTTCGGTATATGCGTTTCCATCAACTCCCATTGCAAGAATATGGAAATTATTGTGACCTTTCACATTGTCCATGGTCGTTGACCAGTTGAATGGGTGAAATTCCTGCCCGTGAAGAAAAAGAACTCTTTCATCGGAAAATCTGTCAAGATCAGGAGATCCCCCCAATGCAAGATCATTTTTTACAGCAAGTACACAAATATCCCAGTTGTAATACCGCATTGCGGCAAGCATTGTTCCCGGCTGACTGTCGGCACCGTACCAGTCAAGGCAGTGCATGTGAAGAGCTGTTTTATAATTGCGTTTGACCGGCATCGCTTTTTTTACGGCTGGAGCCGGCTCCGGAAGATTAGCTTTGAATCTTTCAAACCGGCTCAGCAAATTGGGCATATATTTCCGCCAGAAAGAAAAACATCTGTCGCGGTTATCAGGTTTTACTTCCGGCATAAGTATCTGGTTGAAAAAATAAAGCCCTTTTCCGTAAGCAGCTTCCATAATGAGAGCAGCTTTACTGGCACTTGTAACACCTGGATCAGCGTAGGAACCGAGGATTTTCCAATTTGGATTGCTCAAATAACAGGCGGTTGCCGCTGTTTTAAGAGTTTCTCCGGAAGACATTGGTACTTCCCAGTAAACCATTTCTTCCGGAGTAATTTTATTCGGGGTGGCAAACAATCCGGTTCCGGCGGCTTCAGGCGAAGGCATCATGTAGATCTTAAAATCCCAGATCGTGGGGATATGACGGTGAATAAGCATTGTATTGCCTAAATCTTCCGGCAGAAATCCCGGGGCATATCTTTCATAATTCTGATGCATAAAGCAACAAATACCGCCACGCTTGACCCAATCCTGAATATAAGGAGAATCATTTTCGATGAAATCATTGAATCCGCCTTGCTCAATGAATATGGCATCGAATTTTTCCAGATAATCAGGTTTGGAACAATCTATTTTCTCCGACTCAAGTCCTATACATTCCATTAGATCGTAAAAAGACCATGCCGGGCGTGTCCAGTGTTCAAAGTAACCGATTTTCATTTATTGCCAGTCCCCAAGTGTATCAGTATTTATCGTATGTTAAATCAGCATCGCTGGAACTTTTCTTTTGAGAAACAACAAACTCGATTGCTTCAAATTCTTTTTTACTTCCGACGTGACCATCCGCATACAAGCCATTGGCAAAACCGTTGTGCAGATAACCGACATAGCAATCAGCGGCTCCCGGAGTAAAATGTGATCTGTTATAAATTGAACGGGTGGGAAGAGCACGATTCAGTTGCGGATTTCCATCAAGAATCACTACTGTAGTGGAATGGGATACGATTTGAGTATCTTTGCGATGGAATTTCGCACCGACTCCAGTCAGCAAAAGTGCATTGGGACTATAGCATTGAGGAGCTGATCCGGCAATTTCAGTATTGGTCGTATCTTTGAAGCGTTCAAGATCAGCCCGCTGTCCGGAAATAGTAGGACATTCCATGACAGCTCCCTGCCGTTCATCAGCAGCATGTATCTTTTTATGCCAGGCAAAGCGGGGGCTGTGAGAAGCAGGTTCCAGATACATCGGCCAGTAGTCCAGATTGCTGTCCACATAAAAAGCAAACATTGTACCCAGCTGTTTAAGGTTATTGGTGCAGCTGATAGCCCTGCCTCTTTCTCTGGCACTGTTAAGAGCCGGAAGCAGAATAGCCGCCAGAATCGCGATTATAGCAATTACGACCAGAAGTTCGATCAGGGTGAACATTGAATACCGGGAATTTGATGTTTTTTTCATTTTGGATACTCCTTTTTTTGTTTATTTTCAAGAAAACTTACTGATAACTGACTTCAAGGCATTTAATTGTGTCGGCATCTCCTCCTCAAATAAATAGTGGGTTTTAAGTTGTATCATATTGCGTTGCAATTTTTCTGCAATCGGACAGGAAACGTGCGGATAAAGTGCGGCAAAGAACGGTTCTTTATATGCCAAACGCCAAGCTCCGTAAAAACCGTCACCGCCCTGTTTTAAAAATTCCTGTTGAAACTCTTTCCAACAGACATGAGTCTGATCCAGTTCCACGGCAAGAGCCCAGTAACTGTTAACGATATTTTCCGGGGTTTTCTGAATTTTCAAAAATTTACAGCCGTCAATAACTTCCATAAATGCTTCGGCACAACGGATGCGTTGAGCTGTAAATTCATCCAATCTTTCCAACTGAGCCAGAGCAATTGCTCCGCAAACTTCCGACAGCCGGTAGTTGAAACCATACTCCACATGCCGGACAGTATCCGGAGTAACTATCGAATTTTTATCTATTTTGGATTTGCCCGGTTCTGCACTCAAACCGTATCCCAGGCTGGAAAAACGACGCAATCTCTCTGCGGCAACCGGATCATCAGTAACAGTAATTCCGCCTTCACCGCAAGTCATGTGTTTGGAATTTTGGAAACTGAAACTGCCGATTTTACCAACAGTTCCGGCATATTTGTTCGCAACCTTACCAAGAAAACACTGGGCACTATCCTCAATAACCGGCAATCCGAAAGCGGCAGCTTCTCTGACAAATTCCTCCGTGACAGCAGGCAGACCGTAAAGATTTACCGGCATGATCGCTTTGGTTTTATCAGTGATATGAGGTTTAACCGTTTCCCAAGTCAAAACAAATGTATCCGGATCGACATCAGCAAAGACCGGAATTGCTCCGGCGTGCAGAACTGCCAGAGAGGTACTGGACATAGTTAATGGCGGCACGATTACTTCATCCCCCGGGCCTACACCGCAAGCGACCAGTGCAGCATGCAACGTTGCAGTGCCGTTTGTGAATGTTATTGCAAATTTTGAGCCAAATTTTTCAGCAAAATTTTTCTCCAATTCTCCAATAAAACCTCTTGATTGCCGTCCGGGAAATCCGCTGTTAAGTAATTCTGTTACATAACGCAATTCATTGTTGCCTATCCGCCAGTTTTTCATTTTACATACTCCATAAATTCATTGACTGATATTTTTCTTCCATTTTCTTCACGGGAGCGTATCCCCGCAAGAACAATGGCATTGGTTTTCAAGGTATCGGCAAATGAAACTGCTTTTTTTCCGGTTTTTACCATGTCGGTAAAAGCACGCATCATCTCCACAATGCTTAAAAAATAAGATCCCAAACCGGGATCGGTATAAGGAACCTCGACCGGAGTATGCGGAGTGTTGAAAAAGAATTTCAACCCCATCGGCAGAGCCATTCCCTCAAATACCTGTAATACCGCCTGAACTCCATTGGCAAAAGTCAGACATACACTATCTTCTCTGTCTTTTCCACAGTTTTGAACTGAGAGTACATTGTTGCCGCAAATGGCAAATAATGCTCCGAGCAGATGCGGAGCATACCTTACCCAAATAACCGGACTTGTCCCGTGAACCATACGCAACTCTTTCAACGGCATTGTCGCAGCCGCAGATTTTACATTTGGGGCAAATTGATAACTTGATGCGGTCAGCAAAGGATAATTTTCACCAGTTACAGCAATAAATTTTCTCAAATCATCTTCATTGTGAGCCAGAAGTTTATCCATATATACCGGTTTGCCGGATAAAAACAATTCTTCAGCCATATCCCAGTGATTCCAAATATCATCCCGGGCAAAAATGATACCATCGACTTCAGATACAAGTTCGGCAATGCTCCCGGCAATATGAGGAATATTGGAAACATTTGCCACACTTCGGGAAAGTTCCACACTCTGAGTCCAGATGTGGGTGATCCCGGCATCAGGAATAAACTCCTGATTACGATGATGATTGATCAGATATTCACGGATTATCGGGAAAGAACAATCCGTTTGCAGAGCTTTTTTATTGAATCCATTGAAAGCAGCAGCAAAGGAGTACGGATGACCATTGCCCTCATTCATTCCGATGATTCCAAATTTCAACATGGCACAATTCCTTATTTATACCGTGTGAAACCGCCGTCAATAGCCAGATTGTGTCCGGTAATATATGCCGATGCATCTGACGCAAGAAAAACGACTGCTCCTTTAAGATCAAAACCAGCACGTCCCATGCGTTTGAGCATTGTCAAATCTGAATAATCTCTGATAAAGTGTTCCGGCTGTGTTCTGGCAAATCCGCCGGGTGAAATTGCATTTACCCGGATACCGTATTCTCCAAGATATGCGGCACAATCATAAGTCATACCGATGACACCGGCTTTAGCAGCGGAATAGGCGATCGGATTGGGCGTCATGTCATCTCCGTAAATTTTCCGGTCACGTCCAACCATGCCTGCCATACTTGCCACGTTGATTATGACGCCGCTCTTCTGTGGCATCATCAATTTCGCAAATTCACGGATCATCAGAAAAGTACCAGTCATATTCGGTTCTATAAATTCATGCCACCCTTCCAATGACTCTTTTTCCAACAGACCGCATGCCTTTTGGGAGTGACCACCGGCATTATTGACCAGAATATCCAATCTGCCGAAACGTTCTTTTATTGCCGTAAAAAGAGAAATTACCGAATTTTCATCGGTCAATTCCAGCTGCATCGGAATAAAATTCATATTACAGGCGGCAGATAATTCCTCTGCTCCGCTTTCTGCACGGCATAATTCACGGGCTGTAATAATGACAGTTGCTCCGGCTTCTGCCAAACCAGTAGCAATTTCTGCACCAAAATTGCGTCCTCCGCCTGTAACTAATGCAATTTTTCCGGTCAAAGATTGTAAATCACAAAGTTTCGGAAAGATATTATTTTTTGTGTTCATACAGATTCTCCAGATATTATCACTTCCTTGACAACATTATAAATATACCCCAAGCAAAATAAAAATACAATAGAATATTTGCTTTTTTTTGCCTTTTTTTATGTATTTCCGCTTTTTCTTTGAAAAATTCTATAGATTTCCCCATTGCCCCGATTATTTTCCATACGGAAGATATGGCTTTACAACTTGAAAAAAATTGTATCTGTGGTATATTAAAGCAGCAATATGTATTGACAGGGATTTTTCAATTTATGGCAGCAGCAAAAAAATCGACTTCAATGGGCATCGCCTACGAAAAAATAATGCAGAAAATCATGGCAGAGCAATTACTGCCGGGAACTCCTTTGCGGGAAGAACGTCTGGCAGAGGAATTTGGTATCAGTGCAACTCCGGTTCGTGAAGCTTTCCGCCGACTTGAATATGAGGGGTGGGTACAGAGCAAGCCGTATCAGGGGTGCTTCATGCGTAAATTTACCCGTCGGGATATAGATGAGTTGTTCCAATTACGGGAAATGTTGGAGGGAATGGCCGCCGCTGCTGCTGCAAGAGAAGCAAAACCGGAAGATTTGGTCAAAATGAAAGAGTGTCTGACTGCAGAAGAGGATTACCTGCTGAAATCTGCCGCCAGTTGTCAAACAGATAATGTTTCTCCGACTCTTTATGAGGATTTGGATTTCCATGCTGCAATTGCCGATGCAAGTTGCAATCAATTGCTGAAACAGCGGTTATCGATGCTGAAATCCCAAATATATCTCTCTTTCATGCTGAGAAGGAAAATTTCCGGAGATCTGGCTGAACAAACCCGAGTTTTCGAGGAACACACAATGATTTACAATGCCATTGTCCGCAAATGGGATGATTTGGCAGAAAGTTTGATGCGGCGGCATATTGCCGATGCAAGAAATAAATATACTGTATTAAGTATTGACTTTGATGAATGATAAATGTAATTTCGGGATAAAGCAATTTTTTATAATTCATACCTACTGTATAGTCTAAAAACTTTTTATAGTTTAATTGCTTGCTAATTACTACAATAAAGAAGATTAATGTTTTTGTTGGCAACAGCCTTACCCCGCCCCAAAAGTGGCGGAGTAAGGCTTGATTTTTGGCGGAGTAAATAATGATGAATTATAAACCGAACTTTACAGTTTCAGCAGCCGCGGTTTCAATGGTCGCTGAAATTTCAACATTTGCCCATTGAAACGATGGTGCATGACAATCAACCGAAATACTACTGGGGAATCAATGCCAGCAGTACCAAAAATGATTGCGGAATTTTCATCGACTTTATGCTTAACGAAATCCTGAACGCCCTGAAACAACACACCTCCTGAACATCCATTGAAACAGGCAATCCGGTATTGAATTTCATTCTCCATCACCCCGGCAGCCGAGCTAATCAGATTTCCGCCGCATTGAACATACCTTTGCGTACACTTCAGCGTGAATTAAGCCGCCTCAAAGACTCTGGTCAAATCGAATTCCGTGGTGCCCCCAAAAACGGCGGGTATTTTGGAAAATAATTACCGCAATCGGGACATCCCGAAAGTGCGTTGATGTCGGTTGGCTGTAATCGATTGGTTCAATCCGGGGGAATACAGAATCTGTCTCAATCGGATTTTTCCGTATTCAGAATTCTCTGCGGCAAGAGGGATACTGTCAACGACCGTCAATGGCTGCTGACTGTGGATTGACCATAATCGGCAGGTAACCCGCGTTACATCAGATAGATCATTTCGGAAATAGCCATTGAGCCAGAGGATAAGATAATGTCCTCCACTTGCATCCATGTTCCAAGTGTAACAAGGCATCAAATCCATTCGCCGCAGCGTGACCAGCAAAGAATTTATAAATACGGTGAACTTCCAATTTTCTGCCAACGGCGGCAGATAATAAATCCCGATCAAAACTCTGCCTAAGCGTTCCAAATATCGATCTGTAATTTCCATGATCCGATCGATTCTATCCATTATCAAACCTCCATAATACAAATTTTCAGCGTAAAAACGCCTGTCAGATTTATATTATGAATGAAAAACGATTGCGAAAAAATATTGACAAGAGTTGATTTTTTTACTTGACAAAAACAAGAAATCAGATTATATTAAACTTGTGGAAAGCGAGGTGTAAAATGGCAGAAGCTATGAATATTAATGAGATGAAAGCGGAATTTCTTTCATTTTGCATTGAAGCGTATAAAACCAAGCTCGGAGTTTCCGGAGCGAAAGTTGCAGAGTATTTTGATGAAACCGCCACATTGGATTTTTTGTTGGAAAATTACGACCTGCTGCATACTCTCGGTAAAGAACAACTCCTTGCGGAAATTGAAAGATTTTTAAGTAAACGGGTGAATAAATGAAGTTATATCACGGCAGCCATATTGAAGTGAAAAATCCGAAAATCCTTACCTCATCAAGAGTGGGAGATTTCGGGCGTGGATTTTATACGACCAGCAGTTTGGAACAAGCCCGCCGCTGGGCTCAAATCCGGGCAAAACAGGAAGAACTCGCTGCCGGTATCGTAACCGCATTTGAGGTTCCGGATAATCTTTTTGAAAATCCGGAACTGCGTATAAAAACTTTTGAAACTGCCGATGAAGAGTGGTTGGATTTTGTTCTGGCGAACCGCAAAGATGTTGACTTTTACCACGAATTTGATATTGTCAGGGGACCGGTTGCTAATGATCGTGTGTACGTCTGTTTGAATATGTTGGAAGATGGTTTGGCAGACCGGGAAACGGTTATCAAAAAATTAAAAGCTTATGTGCTGGCAGATCAGATATTGTTCCATACAGCCAAGTCGCTGTTGTTTCTGGAATATGCTTCAACGGAGGAAGTGCCATGCAAGTAACGCAGAAAAATCTTTACAACCTCATCCCACGCAAAGCGGCAAAGATCACCACCATGCTGCGGTCAAGCCGCAACATGGCAGTTAAACAGGCGTTGCTGACCTTTTACAATTCGAGAGCCTACCGGCTTTTGGAACGTGAGGAGACCAAACTGTGGTACGCCAGTCCCGCCCAGATTTTTGCAGAACATCTGACTGTTCCCAAACGTTCCCGCAAAAGTTACCAGAATGGTCCCGGCCGCAGCAAACTTGCTCCTTACCCTGAACAAATCAAAGC
>JAZUPS010000226.1:0-2685 GCA_045605305.1 Victivallaceae bacterium | reverse complement strand
CACGGCGGTGAAATTATCTCCGTAACTCAAACTCATGTGATGGGGAAATCCGTACCGGAGCAGCTGTCGTAATTTATATTGGAAATTGTCAAAATGAGCCACCCCGCCGCAGCCGAAAAATTCTGGAGGCAGTTTTTCCGTGCCGAAAACACCTTTATCCAGGGCGAAAATCAACTCTCCCTCGCGGGTCATACCGGTTGTCCAGGTGAAATTCCCAACTTTCATGCGTCCCTGATTACAACCCAGACCGTTGCCGCAGCCCAGCACTCTGGCGAACATCGGGTGATCGACGATCTGCTGATCTTTTTCCATAAGCGATGCCGCAGTCGGCCCGCAGTGAAAGAGGATGCAGGAATCCGGATCATCGCCGTAGTTATTGTTCCAATCCAGACATGCTCCGGGAGCATCGGCGGCAAGGGACAACGCATACATGCCGATGGCGTTGACGGTATCGACCTCACAGTTGGCACAGATTTTCCGGTCATTGAGCATGGAAAGAACCATGCAGGGAGAAAGTTTTAACTCCTCTTCCAGCTCTGTCCAGCAGCGCAAGGTCACCAGATCAAGACGGTAACGCCCGATCATCCGGTCAATGGCAGTTGCCAGTTTCGCCATCCGCAGCTGTACCGCTTCGGTATTTGCCTGCCAGCGGCTGTATTTGCTGATCTCAAGAGCTTTTTCCCGTATTTCCGGATCACAATCTCTCATATTTCTTATTATGGAAAAGAGTTCAGACAGATCAAATGCTTCATTGGAAATGCCGTATTTTTCCAGAGCGACCTCATCAAAGCGCACCGTTTTGAAAGGAGTGCATCTGGCACCGATAGACCCGGTACGCAAGCGCTTCATGCCGTTGACGATACGGCAAACGGCAGAGAAAGTTTTCAAATTATCCTGAAAGGTTTCGGAACTTATATCAACAGTATGCGGCTCCAGTACCGTACAGGGTATGCGGCATTGGCGGAAAAGGTTTACCGCACTTATTTTACCGCAAAAGGCGTCCCGTCTGACATCCGGTCCCAACTGATCCAAACGGTCGGCGTAAGCGACAAAGAGGATCGGTTTACCGGCATCACGCAACGCGGTCAGACAGGAACTTTCATCCCCGAAGTTGGGAAATACTGCCAATATGCCGTCGCAGGGATTGGTTTTCAGAAATTCCGCATAACGCAACGCCTGAGCATCATCAGCGACTCCGCCGTCAGGAATGACCGGAGTATTTCCGCTTTTGCGGATCGCCTGCGCGACCTCTGAAATCGCCGCAGTGATCAGTTGCTGGGGAAAAGTGGTACGGTTGGAAACAAAAATTGCAAACTTCATTATCCGGCTCCTTGAAAAAATTTGTGGGTTGAAGTTACCTCTAATATAACATGAAAACCGGATAAAAAACTTGACATAAAAGACAAAAATCTTCACAAAACGGACAAACATGACATTTATTCTCTTTACTGCTTGAAAAATTTTTATCCGGTGCTAAATTAATGGTATCATGGAAAGTCAGCAACTATCACTGAAATTATTTTTGAAACATCCGGAGTTTCCGCTCGCAGTCGTGCCGGTAAAAGCCGATGAGCCGTCGCTACCGGATTTTACCACGCTCCCGCATTATCATGATTTTCTGGAACTTGTGGTCATTACCGACAGTTCCGGTATCCAGTGGATAAACGGGGTGGAATATCCTGTTTCCGCCGGAGATGTTTTCGTTTTGCAGGGCAATGACCGGCATTTTTTTACCAAAATCGGGAAAAACCTGACCCTTTTCAATATATTATACGATCAGGAACAACTGCCGCTGCCGTTGAAATTTCTCCGTAAACTCAACAACTACAATATGATCTTCCGGGTGGAACCGGCTTTGCGGAAAAATCAGGATTTCATCAGCCGCATACATCTGGAAGCTCCGGAGCTTGCCGCTCTGGAAAAACAGATAAAATCACTTCATCAAATCATCAATTCCGGCGAAGAGGGCTTTGAAGTTGAAGCGGTAACACTGTTGACCGCAATGATATTAAAAATTTGCCGCAGCTGCCGCAACAGTTCAGGGGATGATCCGCAACACGTTGTAGCAGAAAGAATAAACAAAATCATTTCTCTTATGGAGAAAAACTTCACCACCGCCTGTACCGTGGCAGAGCTTGCCCAAAAGGTGCATACTTCACCCAGAAATTTTTCACGCTTGTTCCACAAAGTCACCGGGAGCAGTCCGATCGAATATCTTTGCAAGATCCGGTTGTGCCATGCGGCGGAACTTTTGAGAACGACCGGACTTTCCTGCGGAGATATTGCCTGGCAGTCAGGTTTTACCGATTCAAACTATTTTTCCCGCAAATTTTCCTCCCGATATGGCTTATCCCCGCGGGAGTACCGGAAATTGAAGAGCTAAAGCCAACTTACCGCCCCTTTTCAAAGCGAGATATTTTGTAACGTAATATCAATACCATATTTGCCATCATCCAACCATATATGGAACCGTGATCGCTCATCCGGCAGGTCAGAATTAAAAAAATAGTTAATGTCCCAAATGTTGTGAAATTGATATGTCAAGCTGTATAACTTCACCGTCATTGTCACATATCGAATATACCACAATGGCAGTGATTTGTCAACCGGGTAAACCGGGGTGGTTTGCAACCGGTGGATGCAGTGTGAGGCAAGGTCGGGTTTTGCGACGAGGAAGGAGGGGGA
>JAZUPS010000225.1:0-2133 GCA_045605305.1 Victivallaceae bacterium | reverse complement strand
CTTTCGGTGGTGGTGAAGCCAATGTATGCGCATCCATCGCCATGCTCGGTGGAAAAAGCCGCTATTTGACCGCTTTGCCGGATAATCCGATTGCCAGAGCTTTTGCTGTCCAGCTTGCAGGTATTGGGTGTGATGTTTCCCAAATCAAATTTACCCAATCTGGAAGAATGGGTGTTTACTATGCCGAGCATGGCTCAAATATGCGCGGATCAAATGTTGTTTATGACCGTGACGGATCGGTTATTTCAATACTTTCTGCCGAAGATTATGACTTTGCGGCGATGCTTCAGGGGGTCACACATCTGCATTTGTCGGGAATCACTCCTGCATTGAGTCGCAACGCTTTTGAAACTGTCAGGGCAATCGCCGGATATGCTGCGGAAAAGGGAATTACGATTTCCGTGGATTTGAATTACCGCAAAAAATTGTGGAACTGGGAAACGGGAACTGCAAAAAATGAACTGGCGAACCGCTGTATGAGCGAAATTGTGCCATTTGCTGATATTATTATCGGCAATGAGGAAGATGCGTCAGATGTGTTCGGTATCAAGGCTCAGGATACTGTTATCGAAGCCGGTAAACTGAATATTTCCGGTTATCAGCAGGTCGCCTGCAAATTGAGTGAACGTTTTCCCAGGGCGAAATATATTGCGATCACTCTCCGCGAAAGTATAAGTGCCGACCATAATAATTGGGGCGGTATGCTTTATGATTGTCTGTCTGAAAAGGCTTTTTTTGCCCCGTCTGACGAAAACGGCAAATATTCACCTTATGAAATATGTGATATTGTTGACCGTTTTGGTGGCGGAGATTCATTCTGTGCCGGCCTCATTTTTGCCCTCAATACCCCTTCGTTGAATACAGCTGAACAGGCAATCCGTTTTGCTGTTGCTGCCAGTGCATTAAAACATACTGTTGCCGGAGATTACAATTTTTCTGCACGGCGCGAGGTGGAAAATCTTATGAATGGTTCTGCATCCGGGAGGGTTCAGAGATGAAGGAACATTTTGAAATACTGCTGAAAAAAACACCGCTTATTGCAATTCTCAGAGGGATTACTCCATCCGAAGTTGCCGGAGTTTGCGATATATTGTTTGAAGCCGGAATATTCCTGTTGGAAATTCCCCTTAATTCGCCGAATGCTTTTGCCAGTATAAAAATTGCCGCAGAACATTCCCGCGGAAGACAGTTGGTCGGAGCAGGAACTGTACTCACTCCGGAAGATGTCCGCAGAGTACAGGAATCAGGAGGATGCTTTATTATCTCTCCCAATACTGATATAGAAGTTATCAGAGAAACCAAAAAGTGTGGAATGCTTTCCATGCCGGGATTTTTTACCGCCAGCGAAGCCTTTACCGCGTTAAAAGCAGGGGCAGATTATTTGAAACTTTTTCCTGCCAATCTCGGTCCTGGCTATGTCAAAGATTTGCAGGCAGTAATAAAAGCTCCGGTTTTTGCCGTTGGTGGAGTCAATCAGGAAAATATTTCTGCTTTCCTCAAGCTGTGTGCTGGTGTCGGTATCGGCAGTGCGTTATATAAAGCCGGCAAAACTAATTCCGAAATTGCTGCGGATGCCAAAAAACTGGTCCGGAATATCCATTGAAAAGTGTGCAGAGCAGTCACCTTATTTTTTATCTGGCAGAATAATATCAGCAGTTCTTCCGGATGGGATTTCAAAACGGCAGCTATCCATCGCACAAATTATGAAAAACGTTCCAGAGGACTGGAACGAACAACGTAAGTCTTACGGTTTCCCGGAACGGTAAACAACCGAACCCCGGCGGCAGGAGAAATCTTGCCGCCTTTTTGCGTTTACGCTCGGCGTGTCGCGGCGGTTGCGGTAGAGGTCAGGGATGTGGCAAAAAGCAGCAAAAAAGCCCTTGTGAAGCGGTTTTGTGAAAAAAACTTCACAGAATTTTTAGCGAGAGTTGAAAAATGGTCAGCGTTTTTTTATCTTCCCCCATGCGCAGGTTCGGTACAACAACAAGACTTTGTTAATAATCAAGTACTTACAAAAAAAACTTGATTTTTAAACTTTTCAGAAAAACTCAGAAAAGAGAGTGATTTCAGACAAAATCCGGGGCAAAACGGTCTGATTTCAGCATCTCGCGTGTGTTTCTTACACACTGGTAG